>NZ_JADKSL010000007.1:0-204466 GCF_015351275.1 Pseudoclavibacter sp. VKM Ac-2867 | reverse complement strand
CCCCCCCAGACCCAGCGCCCCGGAGCCCGTGGAAGTCTCGGGATGGGGAAGTCACTTCGTTGCAGGAACCTACCCAGCACGAAGTGACTTCCCCATCCCGAAACCTCTCGGAACCCATCCGGAATCGAGGGAGGGCTGGCCGGGCGAACGCCGCGACCAGCCCTCTCGAGACGATTGCTAGAACGTGGCGGCGTCGATCACGAAGCGGTAGCGCACGTCCGACTTGAGGACGCGCTCGTAGGCCTCGTTGATCTGCGCGGCGTCGATGAGCTCGATCTCCGGCGCGATGTCATGCTCGGCGCAGAAGTCGAGCATCTCCTGCGTCTCGCGGATGCTCCCGATCGTCGATCCGGCGAACGAGCGGCGGTTGTTGAAGAGCGTGAAAGCGCGCACGGGGATCGGCTCGGCCGGCGCACCGACGTAGACCATGGTGCCGTCGAGCGTCAGCAGGTTGAGGTACTGGTCGATCTCGAGGTTCGCGCTCACCGTGTTGATGATGAGGTCGAACGTGTTCCGCAGCTCCGAGAACGTGGCCTTGTCGCTCGTCGCGTAGTAGTGCTTCGCTCCGAAGCGCAGTCCGTCTTCCTGCTTGCTGAGGGTCTGCGAGAGCACGGTGACCTCGGCGCCCATGGCGACGGCGATCTTCACGGCCATGTGACCGAGGCCGCCCATGCCGACGACGGCGACCTTCTTGCCGGGTCCTGCATTCCAGTGGGCGAGCGGCGAGTACGTCGTGACGCCCGCGCAGAGCAGCGGGGCGGCCTTCTCGTACGGGATGCTCTCCGGCACGCTGAGCACGAAGTCGGCGTCGACGACGACGTTCGTCGCGTATCCACCCTGCGTGATGCTGCCGTCGCGGTCCTTGCCGCCGTACGTCATGACGTTGCCGTTGGTGCAGTACTGCTCGGAGCCGGCCTTGCAGTTGTCGCACTCGCGGCACGAGTTGACCATGCAGCCAACGCCGACGCGGTCGCCGACCTTGTGCTTGGTGACGTCGGAGCCGACCTCGGCGACCGTGCCCACGATCTCGTGGCCGGGGGCGAGCGGGTAGGGAACCTGGCCCCATTCGCCGCGCACCGTGTGGATGTCGGAGTGGCAGATGCCCGAGTAGGCGATGTCGATGAGCAAGTCGTTCGCGCCGACGTCGCGGCGCTCGATGGTGATGGACTCGAGCGGTTCGGTTGCTGAGGGGGCGGCGTAGGCCTTCGCGGTCGTCATTCGTGCTCCTTCGGGATGTGCTTGGAGGTCGTTCGCTCGCCTGCTCCGGTTCTCAGAGCACGGCGGGACCGAGGAGACTCTATGCCTCACCCCCGACCGTCACTCTCCGCGAGCGTTCAGGTCGCCGCGTTTGAGCGCGACGTTGGGGTGCGTCGGCCGCGCCGTCTCGTCCGGCTGGGCTGGCGCCGCTGGCGCGTCTGGACCCTTCGCGGCGGCCCCCGTCACCGCATCCACGACCTCGTCGACCGAGACGATGCGCAGCATCCCGGTTTCGAGGCCGACGGCGACCTCGTCGGGGATGACGTACATGGCGCGCGTCTCAGGACCGGCGGTCGCGGTTCCTCGGAACTGTCGCTTCGACATGACCCTCGCCTCGCGCGGCGCGCCACGACGACGCCTGAACTGCCGGGCGAGGAACCGCCCCAGCGTGACGCCGCCGGCGATGCCGATGCCGATGGAGCCCGCCTGCACGAGTCGCAGCACCCCGTCGTCCGAGGAGGAGCTCGACGTGATGTCGAGCATCCCCTGGTAGATGGCCAATCCTGGCAGCAGGGGCACGGTGCCGCAGACGGTGGTGATGGTGGCGGGGATGTGCAGCTTGCGTGAGAGGCCTTCGCCGAGGATGCCGATGATGAGGGCGGGCACGGCGGTCGCGACGAGCGGCTCTGTGCCGGCCGTCACCAGGATGTCGTAGCCGAGGTACGCGATTCCGCCGAACACCATGGCGACCAGGGCAGTGCGCACGGTCGCGTAGGACGCGAGCGCCCACGCCGCGGCTGCGATGGCGGCGCCGAACACCTGCACGGCCGATGGCCACGGCTGCACGGATCGCTCGACGAGGCGCAGGTCGATGCCGAGGCCCCGCGCGACGTCGAGCACGATGGCGATGCCGACGATGAGGCCGAGCGTGAGCAGCACCACTTCGAGCAGCCGACCCATCGCCGTGATGGGGAAGCCGTTGATGGCGTCGTCCGCAGCCCCAACGAACGACATCCCGGCGAGGAGGACGACAAGCCCGGATGCGACGACAAGCGCCGGCGGGAGCGCAGCGAAGTCGACGGGCAGCACCGGACGCAACGCGAGCAGGCCGACGGCCACGCCCGTCGCGATCGCGGCGCCAGCGATCTGCAGGAAGAAGGCGGGGAGCCCCCAGCGGCCCAGCGCTTGGAGGACGAGGTCGACGATCACGGTCGTCGCCGCCGAGAGCAGGCACACGAGCGGTCCGCCGCCGAGCAGGAAGCCGACACCGCCGGCCATGAGTGCGAGCCACACGGTGACCATCGAGCGGCGGAAGCGCTGCGGGGCGACGAGGATCTCGTCGAGGCGCTGGTGGAACGACTCGAGCTGCTGCAGAGCCTCCTCCAGCTTCGCCGGGTCGTCGATCGTCTCGGCGACGTCGATGTCGTTGGGGTCGGCCGCGATCTCGCGCGACAGCTCCATGACCCGGGTGAGGCGGTCGTAGTCGGGGAGGCGACTGTTGACGACGCGCAGCAGGCTGATGCCCGCGCCGTCGTTCGCCCCGTCGTGCACGACGAGGATCGACGTGAAGGTGAGGTCGATCTGGCAGTCAACGCCGAACGCCTTCGTGGTGCGGCGGATCGCGTCCGTCACGTCCGTCGCGGAGGCACCGAGCGCGAGCATCGTCTCGCCGACTCGCACGGCCAGCTCGAGCACCTCGCGGATGCTGCGTTCGGCGAGCAGGGCACGCTGCGCGCGGCGCCCGATGGTCGTCGACGGGGTTTTCCCGCCGACCTTCCTGGCCAGGTTGTCGAAGAAGTTCTTACCGCGCACGGCCGGAGTCTAGTTGCGCGGGAGGGGCCGCGTCAGCGTCCGGAGACGATGTGCACGAGGCCTCTCAGCGCCTCTCCGAGCGGCTCGACTTCGTCGGCGGTGTTGTGCGCGTGGAAGGACAGCCGCAAGTTACCGGCGCGGTTGGCGGCCATCACGTCGAGGCGCTCGAGCGTGTCCTTGATCTGCCTGGCTGCGCCCTCGACGGGGGCGAGCGCGAGGATCGCGGAGCGAGCATCCGGGAGTCCCGCCGCCGACGCGAACGCGGCGCTCACCTCGAGCGCGTGCGCTTCCAGTTCCGGCGCCCCAACTTCGAGGAGGAACTCGAGCGAGGCCTCCGTGCCGACCCATGCCTGCCAGGCGGGCGAGACGTCGAAGCGTCGCGCATCCGCTGCGAGCCGCAGCGGCAGCCCGTAGATGCTCGACCACGGGTCCTCACCTGCGTACCAGTTCGCGGCGAGCGGGCGGATGCTGTCGTGCAGTTCCGGATCGAGCGTCAGGAAGGCGGTGCCTCGCGGGCACAGCAGCCACTTGTAGGCGGCGCACACGGTCGCGTCGAAGCGGCTCGCGTCGACGTCGTTCCACCCGGCGGACTGCGTGAGGTCGATGAGGGTGCGCGCCCCGTGCTTCTTCGCCGCCGCTTCGATGGCGTCGAGGTCGGCGAGGGCGCCGGTCGAGGACTGCACCGCCGAGACGACGACCCAGGCCGTGTCCGAGCGGATCTCCTCGGCGAGGGTGTGCACGGGCACCTCGCGCAGCCTGAGGCCGCGGTCGGCGTTGGCCGCGAACGGGAAGCTGACGCTCGTGAAGTCGTTCTCTGCGAAGAGCACCTCGGCGCCGTCCGGAACCGAGGCCGCGATGAGCCCGACGAGGGGCGAGACCTGGTTGCCGATCGCCACCCAGGCGGCGGGCACGTGCACGAGCTCCGCGTAGAGCTGCCGCGATCGAGCGACAGTGGCGTCGTAGTCGTTCGCCTGTCGACGCCCCGCGCTCCACCCTGCGATCTCGCGCGTGAGCGCATCCGTGGTCGTCTTCGGCGGCAACCCCATCGACGCGGTGTTGAGGTAGAGGGGCTCCGCCGAGAAGGCGGCTGCGTGGATCCAGGACATGTCGCCAGGCTAGCGACCAAGGTTGGGGCGCGCCGAGCCGACGTCCGCAACTGGGGCTGGCGCCTTCGGCTGCTCCCCAATAGTTTGATCGCATGACCGGCTTCCAGGCCCCGACATGCCGCCGCCGATCGGCGGTGACCGCAGTCGCCCTCCTCTGCGTGGCCGTGCTGGCGGGATGCTCACCGGCGGGCACACCAAGCGAGAGCACTGCCCCGACCGCCACGGTGGTTCCTGGCGCTTACCTCGAGGAGTTCGAGCTGGAGGTCGCGAGAACAGCCACCGACGAGGACCTCGACCTCCTCGTCCGGGACGGCCAGACGCGGATGCATGCGGCAGCCCTGAACGACGACGGGCAGAGTTTCCGACTGGTGCGCTTGGATTTCGCAGGTGACACCTGTAGCGAGGCACCCACGCGCCTGATGCTGCTCGACTCGACCACGATCCTCATCACATATGAGCGCATCGTGCCTTACACGTCGTGCCTGACTTCGGGGACGACGCGAGTCGACGAATTCCGGGTGCCACCCGGGGTGGAACCGGTGGGGCTTGAAGTTCCGACCACGAACACGCATTCGGCGTCGCAGCCGTTGACCTTCGAGGCCCCGAGCGTGACGGCGACGACGGGGGCCGTTTCAAGCAGCACAGCGCTCGCGGATGTCCCTTCGAGACTCGCGACCGACGAGGAGTCTGCACTCATGACCGGCGACAAGACGATTCCACGACACCCCAAAGTCGTCGCAAGCGACAGCACCACCTTCACCATCGCCCGGTTTGACGCCCTTGAGCCCTGCAACTCCGTGCCGAGCGAGCTGATCGTGCTCAGCTCCACGGAGATCTCCGTCAATTACCGCTCCTTCTCACGTGAGGGCGGCTACTCGGATTGCGTCCCCGGCTCGGTCGACCTGGCTGAGCAATTCGAGATCCCTGCCAGCGTCGCGGGCTCGGTGACCGTCTCGATCACCGAGGAGACGCCGAAGGCGAAGCCGATCTACATCGAGCCATCAACCGTATGAGATCGAGGACGTGTGAACTCCGCAAAAACAACCACAAAGGCGGTGGCAGCCTGCCTGGCCGCAGCGCTCCTGCTCACCGGATGCGCGCCCACCGTTCCGCGAGCCGACGACCCGCCCGCGAGCGAAGTCCCTGTCTCTGATATCTACGTCGAGGAGTTCGAGCCGACTGTCGCGCGCACGGCCACCGAGGACGAGTGGCAGCTCCTCATGCAGTCGGAGAACTACCGCTCGACCGCGGCGATCCTGAGCGAGGACGGCACGACGTTCCGCGTCCTTCGCGACGACAACGGCGAAGATACCTGCAGCCAGGCTCCCGTTCGACTGATGCTGCTCGATGACGACACGATCCTCCTCACCTACGACTACGTCGGCGACCCCGGACAGATCTGCACCCTCACCGCGACGACGCGCGTCGACGAGTTCACGGTTCCGCCCGGGGTCACTCCCGCGGGCATGGAGGTTCGCTTCGCGACGGCGAACTCGTTCGAGGAGCCTCTGACCTTCGAGAGCCCCACCGCTTCGACGCTGGTGCCGCTGCCGAGCATCACGTCGTTCGAGGGGGCGGTTTCACCCGTGGCCAGTGCGGCGCAGTCCGCCCTGATTCCGGGAACTGACCCCACGCAACGACGACCGGTGCTCGTTGCTGACGACAGCACCTTCACGATCATCCGCCAAGATCGGGCCGAGCCCTGCACCTTCGTGCCAAGCGAGCTCATCGTGCTGAGTCCGTCGGAGATATCCATCCACTACCGGTCGCTCGAGAAGGATGGTGACGGCGCCAGCTGCAGCATCGATCCGGTCGATCGCGCCGACGTGTTCGGCATTCCTGCAGGCGTCGCCGGGCCTGTCTCCGTCACCACGACAGCTGAGAGCTGGATCTTCGGCGCTGCCATCATGGAGCCAGCAACGACGTGAGATCGTAAGCACATGAAACTCGCCGAAGCGCTCCTGGAGCGCGCTGATCTGCAGAAGCGCGTCGAGTCGCTGCAAGCTCGCATCGTCGCGAACGCCTCCTATCAGGAGGGCGAGCAGCCGACCGAAGACGCCAGTGAGCTGCTCGAGGAGTGCGCGACTCGCCTCCTGCAGCTGGAGCGTCTCGTGACGTCGATCAACATCACCAACGCAACCGCGCCCACGGAAGATGGGCGCACGATCACGGCGCTGCTCGCGGCACGGGAGACGCTGCGCACGCAGCACAGCATCCTGGTGCGGGCAGCGGATGCGGCGGCCGGGTCGTGGGGACAGCGGCAGATGCGCAGCGAGCTGCGGCAGATGTCCGCCCTGCCGGTGCGCGACGTGCGAGCCAAGGCCGACGGGGTCGCTCAGGCGCTCCGCGAGCTGGACGTCATCATCCAGCGCACGAACTGGGAGGTGGAGCTCCTCGAGGCGTAGCCGTCGACGGGGCGAACACGGGGAAGACTGTCGCGGTGAGTCGGTAGGCGAACGGCGCGAGCACACACCGAGGGCTGGCGGTTTCCAGTCCACCTGTCGACGCGGTGGGCAGCGTCTCGGCTTCGGCCGTCACACCTCAGCCCAGCACCCTTCACCGGGAACCGCGCACGCAGGACACCTCATCACCATGTGCTGGCCGGACGCCGAGGGCGGGATCGGGGACCTCACCGCACCAAGCGCAGCGGACCGCATCTTGCGAGTGCCCGCGGGGTTCTGCGGCGCCTCGTGCGCGCTACGCCTGCTCGCTCGGCAGCACCGACACGGCGAACCACTGCCCGTAGCCGTCCTGCGCGAAGGTGAGCGTCGATCCGCGGTCGATGGTCGCCTCGTTGTGGGTTCCGCACATCGACACGTGCTGCGTGTCGTAGGAAACACCTGGGCGCACCTTGCCGTCGATGACGGGCAGCAGTGCAACCGGGCCGTCGGTTGTCAGGCCCGGCAGGTCGCGGTCGCCGACGCGGAACAGCTCGCGGTCGATGCCGGAGCTCGCGGCGAGCGCATCGACATCGCTGTACGGGCAGCCGAGCACAAACGCACTCGCGTCCTCGGGGAGCAGCTCATCGATCTCCATCGTGGCCGAGAGCTCGTTGACCTTGAGGTGGTCGACCAGGCGCACCGGATCGGGGGTCGCGCAGGCCGACAGCGAGGTCACGGAGAGCACGCTGAGGGCGACGAAGGTCACTGCTCGACGGGGGTGCACATGAGTGACACTACTTGTTGGACCGGGTCTATCGCGTCATCCGAAGTGGTGAACTTCGTCATCCGAGAGATGGATGTGACGCATCCCTGGCCGTGCAAGCGGGCTTCCGTGCATGCGTGCTTCCGGACGACGCCAGCTCTCCACGGCACCTCCCCCGAGCCTAGGAGCGATCTGCGGCGCGCGCGCCGACCGCGTGAGAGATGGGCGTGGGAAAGAAGCTGCGCGGTTCGAGGAGTTCCGCCCGGTGCGTGCCGCAGCTCGCGCAGGCGCTGTAGATGATCGTGCCGAGCGATGTCGCGTGTCGGGATGCGGTGACCCATCCGTGCTCGACACACGTCACGCCGGTGTCGGCGGCTGCCGGGATGGGCGCGTGCACGTCGTCGGGGAGCGTGATGGGGCGCGTGGCGAAGTCGTCTGCGGGCGTGAGTTTCTTCATGCCATCGAGCCTGGTGTAATAGCCTTATGCATCTCAACCCTTACGGAGAGTACGCCGTCGTCCTGGCCGCCTCGCTGGCCAACGACTGGCCAGCCGACCGCCCCGCGCTGCTCGCACGCACCCGCGAGCACGGAATGACCATGCCCTTTCCGCCAGAGGCCGAAGACCATGCGCGCACCCGCGCCGTGATCGACGAGTGGCTCAGAGTCGTGGATGCCCCGAGTGACGAACAGCGCGCCGAGGTCCTCAACACCCTCATGGCCTCGGCGACGGCCTACCCGCGCCTCACCAACCACGACAACGAAGGCTGGCACCTCCACTACCGCGACTGGAACATGTCGCTGCCGGACATCCTGCTCGCCGTCATCACCGTCGGCACCGCCCTGCACCTCACGACACGAGGCATGCACCGCCTCGGCCGGTGCGCGGCCGGACTCGACGAGGGCGACGGATGCCGAAACGTGGTCGTCGACGTCACCCGCAACGGGCGCCAGCGATACTGCTCGGTGCGTTGCGCCAACCGAGCCGCGGTTCGCCGCCACCGGGCTCGCGCGACGCGGTGAGCGCATCCGCACCCCTGCAACTTCCTCACCGAGGGCGCCTGCGCGAGAAGCCCTCGGATGCGCGTGATGGGTTTCCGCGACCGTGATGGGAAAAAACCCATGACCAGTCACCGAAACCCATCACGCCCAGCGCCAAAACCCATCAGGGACGCAGAAACCCCGCAAGCTCACCCGGCGCGAGCCGCACGCCCGCGACGCCGACCACCCGGATCTGTGCCACCCAGAGCCGCGCCAGGCAGAGGTCGTGCCACCCAGGCACGTGCCCGTCCAGGGCCGTGCCAGCTAGACCTGCGTGGCCTCGAGGCCGCGCTCGAGGTCGGCGAGGATGTCCTCGATCCCCTCGATGCCGATCGAGAGGCGAATGAGCCCGGGAGTCACGCCGGCCTCGTCGCGCTGCTCCTGCGAGGAGCGCTTGAAGATCGTCGATTCCATGTGCAGCGCCAGCGATCGCACGTCGCCGATGTGCGTCATGTGGCTGACCAGGTCGAGGGCCTCCACGAACTTGCGCGCCGCATCCGGGCCACCGGGAAGGTCGAACGAGACGACGGAGCCCGCACCGTCCGGCAGGTACTTCTGGGCGAGTGCGTAGTACTCGTTCGACGGCAGTCCCGAGTAGTCGACCGAGGCGACCTCCGGTCGGGCCTCAAGCCATTCGGCGACGCGCTGCGCGTTGGCGACATGGCGCTCCATGCGCAGCGAGAGCGTCTCGATGCCGTGCAGCAACAGGAACGTGCTCGTCGGCGGCACCGTGGGTCCGTAGTCGAGGACCGTGACCGACTTCACGTAGCTCATGAACGTGTCGGCGCCGTAGCGCTCGATGAACGACGGGGCACCCTCGAACGACCCCTTCGTGAAGTGCGGGAACCGCTCGGAGTTGGCAGCCCAGTCGAACTTCCCTGCGTCGACGATGACGCCGCCGATGACCGAGCCATGGCCCGAGAGCCACTTGGAGGTGGAGTGGATGACGATGTCGGCGCCCCACTCGATGGGGCGACAGAGGTAGGGGGTCGCGACCGTGTTGTCGACGATGAGCGGCACCCCGGCCTTGGCGGCC
The DNA here is from genome assembly GCF_015351275.1 of Pseudoclavibacter sp. VKM Ac-2867. Classification (NCBI taxonomy): domain Bacteria; kingdom Bacillati; phylum Actinomycetota; class Actinomycetes; order Micrococcales; family Microbacteriaceae; genus Pseudoclavibacter; species Pseudoclavibacter sp. VKM Ac-2867. Next base: position 195,133 of record NZ_JADKSL010000007.1, on the reverse strand, counting down.
ACACGCCCGAGCAGCTCGAGGTCGACGACGTCGTTCTTCGGGTTGGGGATCGACTCCGTGTACACGGCCCGAGTCTCTGGGCGGATGCGCGCGAGCCACTCCTCCTCGCTCGCATCCGCGCGGAGGAACTCGAAGTTCAGGCCCTGCCGGGTGAGGCTGCCGTCGAACAGCTGCCGGGTGCCCCCGTAGAGGCTCGCCGTCGAGAGGATGTGGTCGCCGGAAGCGGCCAGCGAGAACAGGGTCATGGCGATGGCCGCCTGCCCGCTCGACACGACGAGCCCGTTCCGCCCGCCCTCCAGGTTCGCGATGCGCTTCCCCGCGACGACGTTCGTCGGGTTGTCGCCGCGCGAATAGGCGCGCCCGACGCTCTCGCCGGAGAATCGGGCCTCGGCCTCGTCGTAGGACGGGAAGACGTACCCGGCGCTCTGGTAGATCGGGGTCACGCGTGCGCCGACGTCGCTGTCGACGACCGCGCCGGCGTGGATCTGCCTGGTCGCAAAGGTCTGTTCGTTTCGCTCTTCAATGGCCACAGGGTCAACGTACGGAACTCAGGTCAGCTTGTGGAGCCGCGGCGAAACCTTTGGAAATACGCGAGGGGCCTCGAGCGTTTGCGTGGTTACGTTTCCCACATGCCCTCGCCGACAAGCAACACCGAGACCACGAGGCGCTTCGACGCCGTCACCCGCGCGGAGCTGGCCCGCCCCGACAGCCGAAAGTGGAGCCTCAACGAGGGCACCATCGGCGCGTGGGTCGCGGAGATGGACTTCGGGACGGCGTCGAACGTGCGGCAGGCGATCCTCGCTGCCGTCGAGAAGGATGAGCTCGGCTATCTCGCCCCGCCCACCTGGGCGCGCACGGCGACAGCGGCATCCGCGTTCTTCGAGCGACGCTATGACTGGGCGGTGGAGCCCGAGCGCATCCACCACATCGCCGATGTCATGGGCGCCTTCGATGTGTTCGTGCGCCACTTCACGGCTCCGGGCTCTCCGATCATCGTGCCGACGCCCGCGTACATGCCGTTCCTCGTGACCGACGCGTTGCAGGGGCGCGAGACGATCGAGGTGGCGGGAGTGATCGAAGACGAGCGCTGGACGCTCGACTTCGACGGCATCGAACGCGCCTTCGCGAACGGGCCGGCCAACGTGGTGCTCGTCAACCCGCACAACCCGACGGGCACCGTCTACACGAGGGCCGAGCTGCTTCGCCTCGCCGACATCGTCGAGCGCGGCGGCGGCCGCGTCTTCGCGGACGAGATCTGGGCGCCGCTCACCCTCGATGGGCCGCAGCACATCCCGTACGCGTCCATCTCGGCCGAAGCGGCCCGCCACTCGGTGACCTCGACGGCGGCTTCGAAGGCCTGGAATGTCGCGGGCCTGAAGTCCGCGCAGATCATCTTCACGAACGACGCGGACCTCGAGCACTACCGCACGTTCGGCTTCGGAGTCGTGTGGGGCTCTTCGATCCTGGGTGCGTTCGCCGCCGAGGCCGCGTACAGGGATAGCGACGGCTGGCTCGACGAGGTGAACGCGGCGCTCGTCGAGAACCGCGACCTCCTCTTCCGACTGGTTGCCGAGCTGCTGCCCGGCGTGCACGCCATCGTGCCCGAATCGACCTACGTGGCCTGGCTCGACGTGTCAGCGCTCGGCATCGATGGCTCACCTGCGAAGTTCTTCCTCGACAACGCCGGCGTCACCCTGACCGCCGGAGCGTCTTGCGGGGCCGATTTCGAGCAGTACGTGCGCATCGTGTTCGCCACCCCGAAGCCGGTGATCGAGGAGATCATCCAGCGCATGGCCGACGCTCTCGCGGCCCGCTAAGGCAGCCGCCACAACCCGCAGGCCGAGGCCAGCTGGCCGAGTTCTGCTCGGCTAGTTCTGCTCGGCGATGCGCTCGTGGTGGCGGATCACCTCGGCGATGACGAAGTTGATGAACGTCTCCGCGAACTCGGGGTCGAGGTGCGCCTCCTCCGCGAGCTGGCGAAGGCGGAGGATCTGGCGTCGCTCACGGTCGGGATCTGCGGGCGGCAGGCCGTGCTCCGCTTTCAGCTCGCCCACGAGGGTCGTGAATTTGAAGCGCTCGGCGAGCATGTGCACCAGCGCGGCATCGATGTTGTCGATGCTGCCGCGGATCGAGGTCAGCCGGCGAAGCGCTGCGTCGTCCGACGTGTGCTGGACCTGCGCGTCGCGAGCGGATGCGGGGGACTCGACGCCATCGACGTGCTCGTTCCTGACTGCGGGGGCTTCGCTCGATGAGGACATGCCAGGAGCCTAGCGCTGGCTCCGTGTCGCGAGAAATACGCGCCAGCCGCGGCTCGGGATCAAGCCTCCCACCACCTCCGCGAGATTGAAGATTGTCAACAATCAACAGCAAGGCTAGCCTGGACGCATGTCGAACCCAACCGAGCCTGCCGACGGTCACCGCCACGACGGCGATCAGCCGGCGCACGACCACGATGGCGGCGAGGCCTTCAGCCCGACGCATCCGTGCGTCGAACGCTCCTCCGAGCTCCACGAGGACCACGGGCACAGCCACGGCCTCGGCGATCACACGACTGCAACGGGCAAGCACCGCAAGAAGCTCATCATCGTCCTCGCGATCACGGCGAGCGTGTTCCTCGTGCAGATCATCGGCGCCTTCGCCTCGAACTCGCTCTCCCTGCTCGCCGACGCCGGCCACATGCTCACGGACGCGGCCGGCGTCACCGTCGCACTCCTCGCCAGCTACGTCGCGACGCTCCCCGCTTCCTCCCGCCGCACCTTCGGCTTCCAGAGAGCAGAGGTGCTGGCGGCGCTCATCAACGGACTCATCCTCGGCGTCATCGCCGTCACGATCTTCATCGAGGCGATCCGCCGATTCGGGCAGGAGGTCGAGATCGAGTCCGGGATCATGCTCGCCGCGGCGGTCATCGGCGCCGTCGCGAACCTCGTCTCGCTTCTCGTGCTGCGATCAGGCCAGAAGGAGAGCCTCAACGTACGCGGCGCGTACCTGGAGGTCCTCGGCGATCTCCTCGGCTCGGTGGCCGTCATCATCGCGGCCATCGTCATCTGGGTGACGGGGTGGATGGTCGCTGACCAGATCGCGTCCATCCTCATCGCCATCCTCATCTTCCCCAGGGCCATCAGCCTCCTCCGCGAGGTCGTGGACGTGCTCATGGAAGCCACCCCGAAGAACGTCGACCTCGACGCGACTCGCAGGCACCTGCGGTCCGTGCCCGGGGTCGTGGATGTGCACGACGTGCATGCGTGGACCATCACCTCCGGCGTCCCCATGTTCTCCGCCCACGTCGTCGTCGCGCCCGAGACGCTCGACGAGCGGGGCCTCGACGCCGTGCTGTGCGAACTCGACGCGTGCCTGAAGGAGCACTTCGAGACGAGCCACAGCACCTTCCAGGTCGAACCGGCCACCCATGTCGACCACGCGGCCCACTCGGGCCAGCTCCACAGCTGAGGACGCACCCCATGAGCACAGCAGCCACGCTCGGCCTTCAGAGCCAGCAGACTTCGGCGATCATCGCCGACCATCTCCGCGAGCAGGTCATCGATGGTTCGTTCGCACCAGGCGCGCAGCTGAACGAGGCGCGCATCGCCGCTGACTACGAGGTCTCGCGTGGGCCGGTGCGTGAGGCACTGCAGCGGCTCGTCCAGGAGGGCCTGCTCGAGAGCCGCCGCAATCGTGGCGTCTTCGTCCGCGAGCTCACCGATGAGGACGCCGCGGAGATCTTCGCAGCCAGGGAGGTGCTCGAATGCGCGGCCGCCGCCGTCATCGCGGCCAAGTCCTCCGCCGAGCGCGCGAGCATCGCCTCAGCCCTGTCCGCCATCGTGGGGGAACTGCATGCCGCCGCCGATGCCGGCGACGAGGTCAGGGCGCTCCGCCTCGACCACGCATTCCATCGGAGGTTCGTGGAGAGCGCCGGCAACTCGCGCCTCTCCCGGGCGTACTCGACCATCGCGACCGAATCGCTCATCTGCACCTCGCACGCAGTCGGCGCGCACCCCGCGCTGGGCGACTTCAGCACCCACCACGAGGAACTCGTCCGCCTCACCGAGCAGGGTGACATCGAGGGCATTCACGAGGCCGTGCACCGGCACCTGACGCCGCGCACCGCCTGACCGGCACCAGAGCTCGAGGCGCAGAGACGAAGAACGCATGCCCCTGAGGGCATGCGTTCTTCGCACGCTCAGCGCTCCGGGCCGCCGAATGGGAACCCGGAAGACCGGACTTCTAGCCGCTGAGACCGTCCAGCACAGCTGCCGTTCCGGAGAGGCCGAGGCGAGAGGCGCCGGCTTCGACCATGGCAAGCGCATCCGCCGTCGAGCGGATGCCGCCGGACGCCTTCACGCCGAGCCGTTCGCCGACCGTCGCGCGCATGAGCGCCACGGCGTGGGTGGATGCTCCACCAGCGGCGGAGAAGCCCGTCGACGTCTTCACGTAATCGGCCCCCGCAGCCTCGGAGGCCCGGCAGGCGGCGACGACCTCATCATCGGTCAGCGCGGCCGACTCGATGATGACCTTGAGGAGTGCGGAAGGGGCGGCCTCACGGACTGCGGCAACATCCGCCTGCACGAGGTCGGCCCGGCCAGCCTTCAGCATGCCGATGTCGATGACCATGTCGAGCTCGTCAGCGCCGTCAGCGACGGCCCGGGCGGCCTCTGCTGCCTTGATCGCAGAGTGGTGCTTCCCGGAGGGGAACCCGACGACGGTCGCGATCTTCACCTCGCCCGGGTCTCCCTGCACGGGGAGCATGTTGGGCGAGACGCAGATGGAGAACGCCTTCAGGACCTTGGCCTCCTCGAGGAGGGCAGCCACCTGCCCAGGGGTCGCGTCGGTCTTCAGCAGCGTGTGGTCGACGATGCCCGCGAGCTCGGCTCGCGTGACCTGGTCATCCGGATGCGACTGGTCGTTCAATTCCGTCATCAGCTGACGACGTTGATCTGCACGTCGACGTTGCCGCGGGTGGCGTGCGAGTAGGGGCAGATGTCTTCGTGCGCGATGCGAGCAACCTCTTGGGTCTCCTCGCTCGACAGGTTCGGCGCGTACACGTCGTGGACCACCGAGAGCTCGAAGCCGGTGGGCTCGCGCTTGCCGATTCCCACCGAGGTGGAGACGGCGGCGTCCTTGGTGTCCTTGCCGAGCTGCTTGCCAGCCGCGTGGAATGCGCCGAGGAAGCAGGCCGAGTATCCGGCGGCGAAGAGCTCTTCAGGGTTGGTGCCCTCTCCGCTTCCACCCATCTCCTTCGGGGGACGCGTGTCGAGATCGATGCGGTCGTCTTCCGAACGCACGTGGCCGTCGCGGCCACCACCGGAAGCGTGGGCAATTGCGGTGTACACAGGAGTCGTCATGGGTCCATGGAACCACGTCTGCTGACGGACACGCTGAGGCGAGCTCCGCGTTCTCGTTCAGCGGGCTGTTGTTGTGTCGACGGGACCCGCCTCGCCGACCAGCTCCACCCCGGCTTCGACCCGTGTACGCAGCCGCTCGCGGACTGCCGGCCACTCGGACTCGATGACGGAGAAGCGGACTGTGTCTCGCCAGGTGCCGTCCGCACGGAGCTGGTGACGCCGCAGCACCCCTTCCCGGGCAGCACCGAGCTTGGCAAGCGCCGCCTGCGAACGTTCATTGCGGTTGTCGACGCTGAACTCGACTCGCCCGAAGCCCACCCGGAAGAGGTGGTCGAGGAGCACCAGCTTCGTCGCCGGGTTCACGACGCTCCCCCACACCGCTGGCGCGTAGGCGGTCCACCCGATCTCCGCCGATTCCCTGGCCAGGTCAACGCGACCGATCGACGTCGTGCCGACGGCCCGCCCGTGCTGCGGCCCGCCGTTGACTCTGACGATGTAGGTGCATCCGTTTCGGGGCCCAGGCGTGTAGTTCTCCACCCAGTCGTCCCAGTGTCGACGGTCGGGCATCCCAGCTGGACCCCCACCCCATCCGGACGCGAACACCTCTGGCACGCAGAGGACATCGCCGAGTTCCGCCCAGCCTGCCGCGCTCGCCGGATGGAGCGAGATGTGCCGGCCTTCCAGGACCTGCGAGGGATCGAGATGCATAGCCTCATGAAACACGATCCGAGCGCCCCGACCGACAGCGACGCGGCCAATGCAGCGAGGCGCGATGCGAGTTCGGGCACAGCGGCACGGAATGCCGATTCCGTTTTCACAGCCTTGATCGGCCCATCGCATTCCCTGCGAAGCACCAGATCAAATTCGGATTCGCCAGCACACCGATCGCAAGGCATGTGGACGATCCGAATGGACTAAATGGTTCATTAGCTGCACCAGATGCGCGCGTCGACCCGCCACCCCCGTGTTAGCTTCCTTCATGTGGCGAGCGCAACGACCACCGTCCGGGCAACCTCACGAAAGTGAAGCCGCCTTCGGCAGCGCAGCCACCCCATCCGTGAGATCTCGAGCTGCGGTTCGAGGTGGGGAACGGAACAGAGAGCAACCAAATACTCCCCTCGCCGGTGCGTAACGCCGGGTTCGAGAAACTGCAGCCCGAATCAACACGGGGTGGGCGTCATCGGGGGACGACGCCCGACTGCACTCCTCATCTGGCGACCGCGGCAGGGGACGATGGGCACCAACCTCGGGGGAGGTTGGTGCCCATCACTGCTTGCGCGGGCGGTGACGGGCGGCTGAGGTCAGGAGGCTCGGTACCTGCCCGGCCGATGATTGAGCATGATGATGAGGCTCAGCACGCCGGCACCGAGCGCCGAGATGAGCACCTGCGACGGGTCGAGGACGGTGAAGGAGGCAAGCATCACCAGCAGGTCGAGCGCCAGCAGCACGTAGCCGGCCCGCACGCCGAACCTCTCCTGCGCGACAAGTGCGACGACGGTGAATCCGCCGAGGCTCGAGTTGTGCCGGAACAGGATGAGCAGCCCGACGCCGCACAGGACGTTGCCGAGCACCGCCGCGTAGACGGGAGGCAGCTCGAGAGGCCCCACCCCCGCGACGGATGCGTGCAGCGAGGTCAGTACGGAGACGAGCGCGATCGAGGCGAGACTCCTCACGACGAACCGCCAACCCTTGCCTCGAGCGGCGAGCGCGAAGAAGGGCAGGTTCACGACGACGAAGATGACCCCGAACGGAACGGGCAGCACGTACCCGAGCAGCAGTGCCAGGCCGGCGGTCCCTCCTGTGACGAGGCCGCCCGACTTGAGGAGGAAGAGCCCGAACGAGATGACCAGAACTCCGACGGCGAGGCCGGCGATGTCGTCGAGAGCGCGGTGGCGTGGAGGCGCGACGAGTTCAGGCATGCGCTGAGCATGTCCCCCAAGGGTATTCTGCGCAAGACAAGCTGCGCGGACTGAGCAGTTTGCACGCTCTCCGCACCTGAGGAGGAGATTTGCCCAATCATCGTGGCTTCGACGCCCTGGACGCCCGCATCATCCGGACGCTCGACCGACTCCCTGGCGCCTCCGTGCTCGCCCTCTCGAGAGAGCTCGGCATCGCCCGGAACACCGTGCACGCTCGCCTGTCGCGGCTCACCGACGAGGGGATGCTCTCGCCGGAGAGCACCCGCCTCAGCGCCGCCGCCCTCGGCTATCCGCTGACCGCCTTCGTCGCGCTCTCCCTCAGCCAGAACGCCGCCGACGAGGCCTACGAGCGACTCGGCGAGATGGCCCAGGTCGTGGAGGTGCACTCGACGACCGGTGATGCCGACCTGCTGGCGCGTGTCGTCGCCAAGGACACCAGCGACCTACATCGAGTGACGCGCGCCATGCTCGAGCTGCCCGGCGTCACCCGGACGAGCACCACCGTCTCGCTCTCCGAGGTCGTGCCGTACCGGCTGGCGCTCATCCTCGACGATCTCGCTGAGGGCTGATCCGCGCCGGCGCCTGCCTGACGCACCCAGCCCACGCAGAGAAGTGCGGCAGATGCAGGCTCCCATTCTCGGGAGCATGCATCTGCCGCACTCTTGTGGCCGGGCAGGGGCTGCTTAGTCCTGCTTGGTGGAGAACGCCGAGTCGAACGCCGCCTCCGACGGGCGATACGTGGAGAGCTTGCGCACGAACCCCAACGCCTCCGGGGCACCCACGAGACGGTCCATGCCCGCGTCCTCCCACTCCACCGACAGCGGACCCTCGTAGCCGATCGCGTTCAACATGCGGAAGCAGTCCTCCCACGGCACGTCCCCATGCCCGGTCGAGATGAAATCCCACCCACGCCGCGGATCCGCCCACGGCAGATGCGACGACAACCGCCCATTCCGACCATTCGACAGGCGCTTCTTCGTGTCCTTGCAATGCACGTGATAAATCCGGTCCTGGAAGTCCCACAAGAACCCCACCGGATCGATGTCCTGCCACACCATGTGCGACGGATCCCAGTTCAACCCGAACGACTCCCGATGCCCGATCGCCTCCAACGCACGCTTCGTGGTCCAGTAGTCATACGCGATCTCCGACGGATGCACCTCGTGCGCGAACCGGACCCCGACCTCCTCGAACACATCCAGGATCGGATTCCACCGGTCCGCGAAGTCCTGATACCCCGCGTCCACCATCGCCTCCGTCGCGGGAGGGAACATCGCCACGTACTTCCAAATGCTCGAGCCCGTGAAGCCGGTCACCGTCTTCACACCCAGCGCCGCCGCCAGGCGGGCCGTGTTCTTCAACTCCTCCGCCGCACGCTGCCGCACCCCCTCCGGCTCCCCGTCACCCCACACGCGGTCGGACACGATGTCCCGGTGGCGCTGATCGATCGGGTCATCACACACGACCTGACCCTTCAGGTGGTTCGAGATCGTCCACACTTTGAGACCATTGCGCTCGAGCACGTCAAGCTTGCCCTGGACGTACTCGGCGTCATCCCACCGCCACGGATCGAGGTGATCACCCCAGCAGGCGATCTCCAAGCCGTCGTAGCCCCACTCCCCCGCGAGGCGCGCAACCTCATCGAACGGCAGATCGGCCCACTGACCGGTGAACAACGTGACAGGACGAGACATGTACTAGCTCCTCTGGAGTTCTGGTTCGACTGAGGTGTGCGGGGCATCGCTCGGCACGGGAATAGAGACCCACGAACTGCCGTGTGCCGAGCTCTCCTCGACGGCGGCGAGTACCCGCTGGACGGCGAGGCCGTCGGCGAACGAGGGCGCCGGAGCTCGGTGAGCCGCGATGTCCTCGACAAGCTCGACCGCCTGGTGCGTGAAGGCATGCTCGTAGCCGAGGCCGTGGCCGGCCGGCCACCACGCCTTGATGAATGGATGGTGCTCTGGCTCGGTGACGATGATGCGCGTGTACCCGGCCGTGGTGGGATCGCCGCTCGCATCGAAGTACTCGAGCACGTTCATGTCCTCGAAGTCGAAGGCGATGGATCCCGTCGTGCCGTTGATCTCGAGCCTGATCGCGTTCTTCCGCCCGTACGCGAAGCGCGTCGCCTCGAAGACGGCGATGGCGCCGCCCTGCAGGCGACCGAAGAAGACTGCGGCATCGTCGACCGTGACGGGGCCGCGCTCGGTGCCGCCGGTTCCGGAGAGCCCCGCGAAATCCTCGGCGACGGGTCGCTCCTTCACGAACGTCTCCACGAGACCGGAGACTCCGCTCAGCTGCTGGCCGGTGATGAAGTGGGTGAGGTCGACGATGTGCGCCCCGATGTCGCCGAGCGCACCCGAGCCGGCCTTCTCCTTGTCGAGACGCCAGGAGAGCGGCGCGTTCTCGTCGGCGAGCCAGTCCTGCAGGTACTGGGCTCGCACCTGACGGATGTCGCCGATGCGACCATCAGCGACGAGCTGCTGCGCGAGTCGGATCGCCGGCACTCGCCGATACGTGAAGCCGACCATGGCGCGCACGCCGTGAGCCTCGGCGGCGATCGCCGCCGCGTTCATCCGCTCGGCCTCCTCGACTGTGTTGGCGAGCGGCTTCTCGCAGAGCACATGCTTGCCCGCCTCGAGCGCCGCGATGGCGATCTCGGCGTGTGTGTCGCCCGGCGAGCAGATGTCGATGAGCTGCACGTCGTCGCGAGTCAGCAGCTCCCGCCAATCTGAAGTGCTCGATGCCCAGCCGAGCTTGTCAGCGGCCTGCGCCGCCTTCGCGGCGTTCCGGCCAGCCACGACGCGCATCTTGGGCGCGAGCGGCAGGTCGAAGAAGCGGGGAGCGTTCCGCCACGCCTGCGAGTGCGCGGCCCCCATGAAGGCGTAGCCGACCATGCCGATGCCCAGGTCCGGCTGTGCGTCTTGACTCATTGTTCACTCTTTCATTCAGGAGGCCAACGCGGGGCGGAGTCAGAGAGGAGGAGAGCCCCGCCCCGCGCGGACAGTGTGAGCAGCTGGTTACGACTCGAACGCCGCGTCGATGTAGTCGCCGACGTTCTCGCTCGTCACGACGGGAGCGTAGAGCTGCACAAGACGCGGAACGCTCTGCGACGTGAGGTCGCCGAGCGAGCGGTCGTGCGCGATGAGGCGGGCCAGCTTGATGCCATCGGCCGCCTGCGTCGACGGGTAGACGACGGTCGCCTTGACGACACTGTCGCCCTCCTGGATCTCGCGCATCACGTTCGCCGAGCCCGCGCCGCCGACGAGGAAGAACTCGTCGCGGTTGGCGTTCTCGATGGCCGAGAGGACACCGACACCCTGGTCGTCATCGTGGTTCCACATCGCGTCGATCTGCGGAGCAGCCTGCAGGAGGTTCGTGGCCGCCTGCTCACCACCCTGCACCGTGAAGTCGGCAGCGACCCGGTTCGAGACCTCGAGACCGCAGTCGCCGAGCGCATCCGCGAAGCCCTGGCTGCGCTCCTGGGTGAGCGGGAGGGAGTCGATGCCGGCGATCTCCGCGACCACGGCGTCTGGCTTGTCCGCGAGCTGCTCGCACATGTACGTGCCAGCGCTGACGCCCATGCCGTAGTTGTCGCCGAGCACCGTCGTGCGAGCGGCGAAGGGGCTCGTGAACTCGCGGTCGACGTTGATGACCGGAATGCCCGCCTCCATCGCCTTCGTTGCGACCTCGGTGAGGGCGGCGCCGTCGAAGGGCAGCAGCACGATGGCGTCGACGCCGTCGTTGATGAAGCCCTCGATCTGGCTGATCTGCAGGTTCACGTCATTCGTGCCCTCTGCGACACGAAGCTCGACGTCTTCATACTTCGCGGCCTCCGCCTCGGCGGCGGACGTGATGGCGCCCATCCAGCCGTGGTCGGCTGCCGGGGCCGAGAAGCCGATGACCAGCGGCTCGCCGGCCGCGTCGTTGTCGGACGCCGTGGCGTTGCCGCCTGCTGGAGCCTCGCCCTCCGCCGCCGGCGGGGTGTTCGAGAGGCAGCCGGTGAGCAGCAGCAGCGCCGAAGCGGCCGTTGCGCCTGCTGCGAGGATCCGGCGCTTTCGGGAAGCTGTCTTCCTGAAGGAACTCGTGGACATGGGGATCTCCTTTGATGCTGCCATGGTGATGGGGTTTGGGTCTGGTGGGGTTCGGTGGGTCTGGTGAGGATCGGGCTGGAGGGCCTGGCCCCCAACCCGTCCCGCGGCTAGGACGTCTTGGCCCGCGACGAGAAGCGCTGCTGGAGGAGGACGGCGATGACGATGATCGCGCCCTTCGCGATGGCCTGCACGGAGCTGTCGAGGTTCGCCTGGATGAAGATGTTCGTGAGGGTGGCGAAGATGAGGACGCCGAGGACGGTGCCGACGATCGTGCCGCGGCCGCCGACGAGCAGGGTGCCGCCGACGACGACCGCCGCGATCGCATCCAGCTCGTAGAGCATGCCGTTGGTGGACGAGCCCGCCGTCGTGCGGGCGAGCATCATGATGGACGCGATGCCGGCGGTCAGACCGACAAGCGCGTAGAGGTACATCGTGTGGCGCTTCACCTTGATGCCGGCGAGGCGCGCGGCCTCCGGGTTGCCGCCGACGGCGACCGTGCGGCGGCCGAAGGTGGTGCGGTTCAGGAGGAACCAGCCGCCGATCGCGACGAGCACGAAGATCCACACGATGACCGGGATGCCGAGGAGGTCGCCGCGGAACGTCTCGAGGAAGGAGTCGACGTTGACGATCTGCGTGCGACGACCGGCGATGAGCTCCGCGAACCCACGGGCGGCGACCATCATGGCGAGCGTCGCGATGAACGCGACCACCTTGCCGTAGGCGATGAGGATGCCGTTGACGACACCGGCGCCGAGCCCGACGAGCAGCGAGGTGAGCACGATGACCCACCATCCCCACGCTTCCGCGTAGGCCTGCGTGGAGAGCGTCGTCGCCCAGACCGAGGCGAGCCCGAGCACGGAGCCGACGGACAGGTCGATACCGCCCGCCGTGATGACGAACGTCATGCCGATCGAGAGGACGCCGATGATGGACGCCTGGCTCAGCACCACCATGAGGTTGTCGACGCTCGCGAAGCGCTCACCCGCCGAGACCGTGCCCGCGATGCAGAGGACGACGAGCGCCAGGATGAGGCCGAAGTTGCGGGCGGAGCTGCCACGGAAAAAGCCGCCGCGCTTGGCGTTGTCGCTGGCGACCTCGTGCTCCACGCGCGAGCTCTCGTCGGCGGCGGGGGCGGTGATCGTGCCGTCCTGGGAGGGCGGGCCGCCGTTCGGGGCGGAGGACTGGGGAGTCTGAGTGCTCATGCTGCGCTGCTTTCCATAACCATGTCGAGTACGGCGTGCTCATCGAGAGCGGATGCCGGGCCTTGGTGGACGACTCGCCCCTCGGAGACGACGAGCACCCGGTCGGCGAGGCCGAGGACCTCTGGGATCTCGCTCGAGACGACGACAACCGCCGCGCCTTCGTCGGCGAGCTTGCGAATGAGGGCGTAGATCTCAGCCCGCGCACCGACGTCGACGCCTCGGGTCGGCTCATCGAGGAGCAGCACACGGCAGCCGTGCACGAGCCAGCGGGCGAGCATCGCCTTCTGCTGGTTGCCACCCGAGAGCGTGCGGATGTCGCGGTCGACGCCGGCCGGCCGCAGGTCGAGGTACTCCGCCTGTTCCTTCGCAGCGCGGCGCTCATCGCCTTCCTTCAGCCAGGAGAACGAGGCGAAGCGCTGGAATGTGGAGAGCGTGATGTTCCGGTAGACGGGCTCGTCGAGCAGGAGCCCCTGGCTCTTGCGCTCTTCCGGGGCGAGGCCGATGCCCGCGTTCACGGCTGCCGTGACCGAACCGCGCGTGAGCGTCTTGCCCTCGACTGTGACCGTGCCACCGGTCGCCTTGCGCGCCCCGTAGATGGTCTCCATGATCTCGCTTCGACCGGCGCCGACGAGCCCCGCGAATCCGACGATCTCGCCAGCGGAGACAGTGAACGAGACATCCGAGAACGTGTCAGCGAGCGCGAGGTCCTGCACGTCGAGCAGCACGGGTGCATCCGATGGGAGCTCAGGGGATTCGGGGAACAGGTACTCGACCTTGCGGCCGGTCATGAGCGTGATGAGCTCCGAGGTCGGAGTCTCGCTGACCGGCAGGTTCTGGGCGACCGTGCGGCCGTCCTTGAGCACCGTGATGCGATCGCCGATCGTGCGGATCTCCTCGAGCCGGTGCGAGATGTAGATGATCGCGACACCCGCCTTGGTGAGCTCCTCGACCACGCGGAAGAGGTTCGCGACCTCCTCCGAGTCGAGCACCGCGGAGGGCTCGTCCATGACGATGATGCGGGCCTCGTGCGAGAGCGCCCGAGCCATCGAGACGATCTGCTTGCCAGCGGCGGAGAGCTCGCCGACCTCGGTCGTCGGTGAGATCTCGGAGTGCCCGAGCCGCGCCAGAATCTCCTTCGTCCGCTGCTTCGCCTCGGCACGCCTGGAGACGCCCGCGGTGTCGAGTTCGTGCCCGAGGTACACGTTCTCCGCGACGGTCAGGCCGTCGACGACGTCGAGCTCCTGGTACATCGTGGCGATGCCGAGCCCGAGGGCAGCGACGGGGTTCGGGATGGTGATGGGCTCGCCGTTCAGGAGCAGCTGGCCCTCAGTGGGCTGGTGTGCGCCTGCGAGCACTTTGATGAGCGTCGACTTGCCTGCACCGTTCTGGCCGAGCAGGCAGTGGACTTCGCCGGGGAGGACGTCGAGGTCGACGCCGTCGAGCGCCCGAGCACCTGGGAACTGCTTGACGATGCCGCGCATCTGCAGGAGGGGGGAGGGACCCGATGTGGGGTCTTCGTTGACCATGTGTCGAAAGCTACCGCCACTTTTGTCGATGGTCAAGCAAAAGTGTCTTGCCTGTTGCACAATTGAGATACGCCGCTACACAGAAGCGTCGCAGTCACCGAAGACGGGCAGGGCGGTAACGTGGCGAAGTCGGTTCCCGCCGACCACCGATCCAAGAGAGAAGACGCGCATGGTCATCGAGCAGCTGCCGAAGTCGGCGTCGCGCCAACCGGGGCCCGGAGAGCTCTTCCAGATGCTCCGCGACGGCGCCCCCCGAACGCGCGCCGAGCTTGCATCCGTCACCGGCCAGGCCCGCTCCACGGTCGCGACGCGCATAGACATGCTCATGTCGGCGGGCCTCATCGTGACCGTCGGCGAAGCCCACTCGACGGGCGGCAGGCCCCCCGCCGTCTTCGCCTTCTCCCCCGAGAGCAGAGTTGTCCTCGCCGTCGACCTCGGCGCGACCCACGCGAGAATGGCCCTCACCGACCTCGCCTCGAACATCATCGCCGACTCCGAGGACAAGCTGCCCATCGACCTCGGGCCGGACGCGGTGCTGGCCTGGGTGTGCAAGAAGGGCGATGAGATGCTCGCCGCGTCGAGCCGCGGGCGCCGCGAGCTCGTGAGCGTCGGCGTCGGCCTCCCCGGGCCCGTCGAGTTCAGCTCCGGCCGCCCCATCAACCCGCCCATCATGCCCGGCTGGGACGACGCCGACGTCGCCGGCAGGCTCGGCGCGCACTTCGACGCTCCTGTGCTCGTCGACAACGACGTCAACATCATGGCCCTCGGCGAGCACCGGAGCGAGTGGCCCGAGGTCTCTGATCTGCTCTTCGTCAAGGTCGCGACCGGCATCGGCTCCGGCATCATCGCGGACGGCTCGCTGCGACGTGGGGCCAGGGGTGCCGCAGGCGACATCGGGCACATCGCCGTGCCTGGCGCCGAGAACATCCCCTGCAGGTGTGGCAACCTCGGCTGCCTCGAAGCCGTCGCCGGGAGCGACGCCATAGCCCGCAGGCTCCGCGAAGAGGGCATCGAGGTGTCGGGCAGCGGGCAGATCGTGGCGCTCGTGCGCTCGGGAGACCTCAGCGCAGCCCGCGCCCTCCGTCAGGCCGGCCGCGACGTCGGCACCGTGCTCGCCGCCTGTGTCAGCATGCTCAACCCGTCGATGATCGTCATCGGCGGGAGCATCGCGGAGGCGGGCGAGCAGCTCATGGCCGGCATCCGCGAAGTCGTCTACTCGCGCTCCCTGCCGCTCGCGACCCAGCATCTTCGGGTCGTGGCGTCGCGAGCCCGAGGCGACGCCGCGATCCTCGGCGCCAGTGCGCTCGCCATCGATCACGTGCTCTCGGCCGAGGCCATCGACGCGGCCCTCGCCTAGCTGCTCGCACCGGTCGGCCGCGGCGAGGCCATCGAGCGACACAGATCGTCGACTCTCGGACAGCCAGACGCGGTGCAGCAGGCAGCAACGCACCGCCGACTACGCTGGATCGGTGCCAGAATCGGTGCAGGAGAGTCCCATCCTGGAGCAGACAGCACCGCATCTCTCCCGGGCGGGGAGCCAGGACATCACGGGGAGCGAATGAACGACCGGCAGCCAAGGGCAGCGCACGCGATCGCCTGCGACCCGAGCACACCGCTGCAGGTGCTCGTCGATCTCGCCGCCCAGCGCTGGGACCTCCATGGGCTCATCGCGGCGAACCCAGCCGCTTCCCCTGAGCTCATCCGTTGGATCAGAGGCGTCAATCCGACGCTGTCGACCGGACGAGCGCCAGGTCACCAACCAGCGCCGTCAGCAGCAGGTCGTGCACTCGCACCGGCGGCAGCACCGCACGTGCCTCGCCGAAGCCGCGGAGTCGGCGGCTGGCTCGCCGGGTGTGGATGCCTGGCCGTCGTGGCCATCGTTGCCGTCGTCGTCTTCGCCGGTTTCGGCGCACTGCTCTTTTCCGGGGGTGATGAGACGGGTGGCCTCTCCAGCGCGGCGACACCCGATGCTGCCCCAACGGCAGATTCCGAGATCGACACCCAGCGCGCGCTCTACGCGGACGAACGCGCCAAGATCGACGAGCTGTCCCTCGAGTTCGAAGAGTCGCCCGTCGCCTGGCTCGTCGCTGACTTCGAGTGGCTGTTCCGGCAGGACGAGAAGATCGCTGATCCGAACCTGCTCGAGTACACCGCGCAGACGCTCGCAGCGCAGGCGAAGACGTTCCGCGAGGGCCTCGAGGTCAGCGTCGCTGAGGCGCAAGCCCGTCGCGTGAACACCAGCGGACTGGTCACGGAGAGCATCGTGGACACGGCAGGCAAGGGCTTCCTCGACGTTCAGTGGGATGCGGCAACCGCGTGCACGGCCGACGATCGGGAGGATTGGCGCACGACAGGGTGCATCACGAAGGAAGACTCGCTCACCGTGCATCTGCTCCCGGAGAGCGAGCTCGGCGAGTGGTCGAGCAAGTTCACCGTCGTGCACGAGCTGGCCCACGTCTACCAGCGTGCCGACAACGCCAGCGTCTTCGACTATCGCGGCGAGTACAACGACCTGCTCGCGCAGGGCCTCTTCCAGGGCAGTGCCGAAGCCATGGCCGACTGCTACGCCTTGACCTACTACGGTGAGTGGTCGCTCACGAACGGCGACACGACCACCGGCTACGGCTACGTGTGCGACGAGAACGAGCGTTCAGCGATTCGAACCTGGGCGTCGAACATGAACGCGCCCATGCAGTAGCGCGCCTAGGGAACCAGCCGATCGCTTGCCCAGCAGTCGACTCCTCGTGTGTGGCGGCAGCGGATGTGCTCAGCGCCGGAGAGGTCGACCGCGTCGATCGCGTCGACCGTGACCCGGACCCACGCGAAGCGCTCGAACGCAGCCTCGTCGCCCGTCCCCCGACCGTCGGCGCTCCCCTCGGCCAGCCGAGTCCCGGGCACCTCAGGCTTGTCGTAGAGCCGCTTCGACCCCGCCCCGAGCCCCTCCCAGATCTCGCGCCGGACCGCAGCGTCAGTGACGATCTCCGCGCGGCCGTCCAGGCGCAGCTGCACGTCGAGGTCCGGATCGTAGAACGTGAGGGCCGCTCGCTGGTTCTCGGCCAGCTCCCCGACCTTCGCCGTCCGACTGTCCGTCGCGAACGCCACGACGCCGCGCCGCTCATCCACGGCTCGCAGGATCACGGCGCGGACGCGGGGCTCGCCGCCCGACGCCACGGTGCCGAGGTAGCCGAGCGTGAACGGCGTGCGCCCCGTCGTGGCTGCGACGAGCGACGCCCACACCTCACCGACGTCGCCGACGTCGAGGCTGCGCTCGACACTCACGGCAGGATCGAGTCGACGTAGCCGCCGTCGACGCGCAGGGCACCTCCGGTCGTCGCGGAGGCCAGCGGCGATGCCAGGTAGGTGACCAGGTGCGCGATCTCCTCCGGCTCGATGAGACGCTCGATGAGCGACTGCGGCCGGTGCCGCCGCATGAATTCGCGCTGCGCCTCATCCCAGGCGAGGTCGTCGCCCACGAGCTCGGCCACGAACGCCTCGACCCCGCCGGTGTGCGTCGGTCCCGCGATGACGGCGTTGACGGTCACCCCGGTGCCCTTCACCGCCTTCGCGTAGCCGCGCGAGACCGCGAGCAGCGCCGTCTTGGTCATGCCGTAGTGGATCATCTCCTCAGGAATCACGACGGCTGAATCGCTCGCGATGGAGATGACCCGACCCCAGCCGCGCGAGGTCATGCCGGGGAGGTACTCGCGCATGAGACGGGCGGCCGACAGCACGTTCACCTCGAAGTAGCGCAGCCATTCCTCGTCGCTGATCTCGAGAGCGGGCGTACTGCCGTAGATGCCGAGGTTGTTGACGAGGATGTCGAGGTCAGGGAACGCCGAGCGGACGACGGCCGCGCCCTCTGCCGTCGCGAGGTCGGCGGGCACCCCCTCGATCGTCGCGTCTGGCAGGCGCCCGCGCAGCTCGGCGACGGCCGATTCCACGCTGGCGGCTCCGCGCCCGTTCACGATGACGTGCGCGCCAGCGGCGGCGAGATCCGCGGCGATCGCAAGGCCGATGCCTTGCGTGGAACCCGTGACGAGGGCCGTGCGGCCCGAGAGATCGATGTGCATGCGCCGATCCTGGCACCACCGCCTGACCGGGCCGTGCAGATCTGGCCGGCCGGTCAGGCCAGGTCGTCGAGGGCGTCGCGGGCGACTCGCATGGCGTCGTTCTGGCGGGCGCGGATGCGGGTCCGGAGCTCCCCGAGCACGGCCGCAGCGTCGCGGTCCTCTGCACCCGTCTTCTCGCTCTCTCCCTCCTGCGCGGACTGCCCGAGCTGCTCGCTCAGCGCGCCGAGCTCCTCGTCGAGCATCGACGAGTCCTGCAGCTCGCCGAAGGCCTGCGCGAGGCGCTTCCACTCCTTGCGCTGCTTCTTCGCCGTCGCGTCCGGCAGCTCGTCGATGGCCTCGTAGCCATAGCGGACCGACTTCGCGGCCTTGCGCACGTCGTGCCAGCGTTCGAGCTTCTTCGGCTTCTTGCGCGCGCGTTCCGTCCGCTTCTCGACCGTGCCGATCGCTGTGCGGGTCAAGCTCCGCATGGTGCCGAGGGCGCGCCGGTCGGCGGGCCCGGCGAACGGGGGCGCGGTGACGAAGGAGACGAGGCTGTCGTGCAGTGCGTCCCAGCGCTCCCCATCGAGTTCCGCCCGGAAGGACGCCAGAGCCGCTGCGTGCCGGTCGGCGATGAGCGCCTCGATCCGCACTCTGGCGAGTTCCACAGCCCCCGCGGCCGCCTCGAGGTGTCCGGCCGAGTCGAGTTCGGCGAGCACGAGCTCGCGGAGGACCTCCGCGTCGCGGGCAGCTCCGAACACGCCGCCAGCCCACTTGAGTTCCGCGGCGAGGGACGCGACAGCATCCGCTTCGAACAGGGAGCCGAAGACCTTGAGGAGGCTCCGCAGCCTGCGCAGCGCGACCCTCGCCTGGTGCACCGCGTCCGGCGCATCCACGCGGGCCGCGGCCTCCTGCTCCTGGAACTCGCCGAACCGCGAGGCGATGGCGAAGACGACCGCGTCACCGGCCGCCCCCTGCCCCGTTGGCGCCTGCGCCGGCTGGACGCCGTCGAGGCTGCGAACGAGCTTGGAGCGGTGGACGGACGGGGTGAGGCCCGCGTCGAAGAGCACCGCCTCGATCTCGTCGAAGACCCGGGTCGATGCGCCGTCCGCCAGCTCGACCTCGAACTCCCGCCACTCGAGCGTGCGCTCCTCGCCGATGCGGACGACCCTGGCGTGCACGACGTCGTCGCAGATGAGCGCCGCGAGCGCGTCGTCGTCGCCCCTCGCCCCTCCGGCCGACCACGCGCCGCCGCCACGCACCTCAGTGGTCGTGCGCGTCGTCGTGAGCTCCACGAGCGGAAGCACGGGGCGCTCACCGATGATGTCCGCGAACTGGGCGCGCAGCTCCGGCGGGATCCGCCGCGGGGCACCCACGGGAGCGTGGACCTCGATGCGCTCGTCGCCGCTGCGCGGACGCTTCAGGTGCCACCCCTCGTCGTCGCCGCCCGTGCGGCGACGCAGCACGCAGCGGGCGTCGAGGATCGCCAGCTCGGGAGTGTCGACATACTCGGCGACGAGGGTCTCCGTGACCGGCTCCCCTGCTCGGAGCCCCGCGCCGAGCCTCGAGAGCTCGGGCTCCCCCGCCCCCTCGGGAATGTCGTACTTCCGCTCGATCTCCCGCTGCTCGGAGGTCGTCCGAACCTGATCGTTCTTCGACTCGATGCTCATTCGGAAAGGCTAGCTCCCGGAGCCAAGCGCGGCCCTCATGAGCGGGAGCTGCAGCGGCAGACGAGCAACCGAGACGACAAACGCGGCGACCGACGAGGCCGTGCGCTTCCGCCACGCCCGGCGGCCCAGGTCGACGCTCATCTGGGCGTTGGCGGGCCAGACCGCGAGCAGCACGGCCGCGCTCGCGAGCCCCGCGATCGACCGTGTCGATGGGCGCACGAGCCCTGCCGCGCACGCCAGCTCGGCGACGCCGGACGCGACCACCAGCTCGCGGCTGCGCCCCCGCAGCGGTTTGGGGATGATCGGCTCGAAGACGGCGGGCTTCATGAGGTGGATGACCCCTGAGACGGCGAAGGGGAGGACGACGATCCACGGGATGGCCCCGCCGTGTCCGCGGGAGGAAGGTTCGACTGTTCTGGGCGACATGGAAGCATCTTGCCCGGCGCTCCCGAACGCCACCCAGTCGCCACCCACCGGGGTCCGCTAGCCCTGTTGGCCTTCCTCGGCGAGGAAGGCGAGGGCTGCTGCACGGAAGTCACGCGAGCCGGGAGCGTTGAAATGGTGACGGTCCGGGATCTCGAAGAAGCGAGCCTGCGGCGTCGCCGCGGAGAGGGCTCTGGACCCCTCGATGATGCCGTCGCGGGATCCGGTCGCGAAGAGCACCGGCTGCTGCGGCACACGACCGAGGTCGGGGTCGGCCTTGCCGGATGCGCGCATCCCTTCGGCGATCGCGAGCAGGGCCCGCAGGTCGTTGCCGCCGACGCGCTCCGTGAGGGCGAGGTAGTTCTGCGTCACCGGGTCCTGCACGGGGGTGCCGTGGTCGATGAGCTCGCGCACCTGATCGATATCGAGGCGCCCGAGCGGCACGCCGTCCGGGACTCCCCCGAGCACCACCCGCGGGATGCGGTCGGCGAAGTCCTGCGCGACCTCCCACCCGACGCGGGCGCCGAGCGAGTAGCCGACGTACAGTGCGGTGTCGACGAGGTAGGCGTCGAGCACGGCCTCGACGTCGGAGGCCAGCGTGCGGATGTCGTAGTCGCGACCCTCGTATGGCTTGTCGCTCTGCCCGTGTCCGCGCTGGTCGAGGCCGAGCACGCGGTAGCCGGCGCGCAGCAGGTCGCGCACCCAGCCCGTCGCCACCCAGTTATCCTTCGTGCTCGACGCGAAGCCGTGCACGACGATAACCGTCGGTGCGTCCACATCTCCCCACGTGTAGGTGGCGATGCGGTGACCGTCGCCGACCATCACGAACTGGGGGTCTGGGAGGACGGTCAGGGCTGCGGGGGCGCTATTCACGTCGTCGATTGTCTCAGGCGTTGCGCCCTTGCCCGCACACGGGCGCAACGCTTCGATTCGGGCCGCCCGCACGGGTCTCGACGACGAAGCCCGGACGATTCCCCGAGGTGGGGGCTCGTCCGGGCTTCGGCCGGCGAGGCGCGGTCAGTCGATGAGGTCGTGGATCTGGATGATCTCGTCGCGCTTCGGGCCGACGCCGATCGCGGAGATGCGGGCACCGGAGAGGCGCTCGAGCGCCTGCACGTAGAGCTGCGCGTTCTCGGGCAGCTCCTCGAAGGTGCGGCAGCCGGAGAGGTCCTCGGTCCAGCCGTCGAAGTACTCGTAGATGGGCTTCGCGTGGTGGATGTCCGACTGCGAGACGGGCATCTCGTCGAAGCGGACGCCGTCGACGTCGTAGGCGACGCAGACGGGGATGCGCTCGATGCCGCTGAGGACGTCGAGCTTCGTCATGACGAAGTCGGTGACCCCGTTGATGCGGGCCGTGTAGCGCGCGACGGGAACGTCGTACCAGCCGGTGCGTCGCGGGCGTCCGGTGGTGGTGCCGAACTCGCCGCCACGCGTGCGGAGCAGCTCACCCCACTCGTCGAACAGCTCGGTCGGGAAGGGGCCGGCGCCGACGCGCGTGATGTAGGCCTTGACGATGCCGATGATGCGGTTGATCTGGGTCGGGCCGACACCGGCGCCTGTGGATGCGCCTCCCGCCGTCGACGACGACGAGGTGACGTACGGGTAGGTGCCGTGGTCGACGTCGAGCATGGTCGCCTGGCCGCCCTCGAAGACGACGTTGCGGCCAGCGTTGAGGGCGTCGTAGAGCTCGAGCGAGGTGTCGCCGACCATGGGACGGAGGCGCTCGGCGTGGAGGAGGAGCGCGTCGACGATCTCGTTGACCGTGATCGCGCGACGGTTGTAGACCTTCACGAGGAGGTGGTTCTTGCCGAAGAGCGCTGCTTCGACCTTCTGGCGGAGGATGTTCTCGTCGAAGAGGTCCTGCACGCGGATGCCGATGCGGTTGATCTTGTCGGCGTAGGCGGGGCCGATGCCGCGCCCGGTCGTGCCGATCTGGCGCTTCCCCAGGAACCGCTCGGTGACCTTGTCGAGCGTGGTGTGGTAGCCGGTGATGAGGTGCGCGTTCGCGGAGACGCGCAGCTTCGAGGTGTCGACGCCGCGCGCCTCGAGGTGGTCGATCTCGTGGAAGAGCACGTCGAGGTCGATGACGACACCGTTGCCGATGACGGGGGTCACGCCTGGGGTGAGGATTCCGGAGGGCAGCAGGTGCAGGGCGTACTTCTCGTTGCCGATCACGACCGTGTGGCCGGCGTTGTTGCCGCCGTTGAACTTCACGACGTAGTCGATGCGGTCGCCGAGGAGGTCGGTTGCCTTGCCCTTGCCTTCGTCGCCCCATTGGCCGCCGATGATTGCTACGCCTGGCATGTGTCGCCCCTGTTCTGTCGGATCGGCGCAGCTCGCGCCTGTCGTGTGCGTGGCGTGAGCCGCGCGGTCGGCGGGCCGTCTCGGCGGCCCTGCCTTGTTTCCTGCTTGTCTGCTGGTGCGGATGCGCCGCTAGCTCGCCGCGTGCATCCGCTCGATCTCGGTGATCGCCTGCGGGTCGGCGTCGTGGAGCAGGCTGGCGAGGCGCTCGGGCTCGCCTTCCTCGCCGATCTCGGCTGCGCTCCGTCGGAGTGCGTAGAACGCGCGCAGGACTCCCTTGTTGGGGTCGTGCGACCACGGCACGGGGCCTTGGCCTCGCCACCCGGCTTTGCGGAGGGCGTCGAGCCCCCGGTGATAGCCGACGCGTGCGTAGGCGTACGCGCCGATCGTGTTGCCGTCGGCGTGCGCGGCGTCTGCGAGCGTCGCCCACGCCAGCGATGAGGCCGGGTGCTTCTCGACGATGGCCGCAAGCGCAGCCTGGTCGTGGGGCAGGTTGGACAGGTCGTCGACGACCTCTGGCTCAGCCGCAAGGCGCGTCTCGGGGATGCCGAGGAGATTCGTTCCGGTCACGGGAGCCGATTCTATCCTGTGCTCGTTTCGGGGCGCGATCGAGAAGCGAAGCTGTGGAGAAGCGAGGCTCAGGAGACCGGGAAGGAGGACTGCTGTACCAGGCCGCCATCGACGGGCAGGCAGACCGCGTTGACGTACTTGGCTTCGTCGGAAGCGAGGAAGAGCGCGGCGTTTGCCACGTCGTAGGGTTCGCCCATGGTTCCCGTCGGGGAGAGCGCGTTGCGTGCTGCGAGCATCTCCTCCACGGAGGCGTAGGCACCGGAGATCTGCGCGTGCATCATGGGTGTCTCGATGAAGCCTGGCGCGACGCAGTTGGCGCGGATGCCGCGTGAGGCGTACTGCAGTCCGAGGTTCGTCGTGAACTGCACGAGTGCGCCCTTCGTCGCTGAGTAGCTCGGGTAGTTGTAGCCGATGTAGCGCATCCCCCCGACCGAGGCGATGTTCACGATGGCCCCACTGCCAGCTTGGAGCATGCCCGGCAGCACGTACTTGCAGGTGAGGAACGCGCTCGTGAGGTTCACATCCATGACGGTGCGCCATTCCTCGAGCTCCATCTCGACGGGCCCGCCCATGCGGGCGATGCCGACGTTGTTGTGGAGCACGTCGATACGGCCATGGCGTTCCAGGGCGTCGTCGGTGGCTCGGGCCACGGCGGCTTCGTCGGTGACGTCCGCGACAACGCCGTGCACGTCGGCGACGCGGCCGACACGGCCGCATTCTTGCCTGACGCGGTCGATGCCGTCGACGACTGCACTGAGTTCCCGGTCGACGATCGTGATCGCCGCCCCAGCCCTCGCGTAGACGATGCTGGCGGCGAGCCCGTTGTTGAGGGCGCCTCCTACCGAGCCGCCTCCGAAGACGATCGCGGTCTTGCCAGCGAGCCGCATGGGCTCCCCCTTCGTTCGAGGATTTCACCGCGCACCCTCCTGGGGCGCGGCATGCACTTGCCCGCTCGGCGCTGCCCGCCCCAGCCCGAGCGCTCCATGGGCCGGGGCGGGGCGGACGACGCCCTGCGGTCAGCTGGTTCGACCCAGCTCGGCCAACTCCACGTGGCCTGTCTCGCCGTGCGTTCTCGCTGGACCGACGACTCGTCGCACGGCCGCGACGACGTCCTCCACCGACGGCACCACGGCCGCCTCGAGCTCTTCGGCATAGGGGATGGGCGTGCGCGCGGCGCCGAGACGGACCGGAGCCGCGTGCAGCGCATCCCACGTGTCTTCGACGACGTTCGCGACGAACTCCCCGCCCCAGCCGTAGTCTCTGACCGCTTCGTGGGCGACGACGAGGCGCCCCGTCTTCCGGACTGATGTGTAGACGGTCTCCATGTCGAAAGGGAACAGCGTGCGCGGATCGATGACCTCGACGCTGATGTTGTCCTCGGCCAATCGCTCGGCCGCCGCGAGCGAGCGGATGAAGAGCTGCTGAGTCGCGACGATGGTGACGTCACTTCCTTCTCTTGCTACCCGAGCCTGACCGAAGGGCACCGGCTGGAAGTCGACCTGCCCCTTGTCGTAGTACATGTTCTTGTGCTCGAGGAAGATCGTCGGGTTGTTGGTCGTGACGGCGTGACGGAGGAGCCCGTACGCGTCTCCCGGAGTCGCCGGGACAGCGACCTCGAGACCCGGAATGTGAGCGAAGAGCGTCTCGAGGGACTGCGAGTGCTGCGCTGCCTTCCCGATGCCGGACCCCCCGTTGGTCCGGATCACGAGAGGTACCTCGAACTGGCCCCCGAACATGTACCTCGCCTTCGCGGCCTGGTTGATGATGCCGTCGAAGCCGAGGAAGCTGAAGTCCGAGTACATGATCTCGAGGATGGGGCGGGTACCCCTGGCCGCGGCGGCCCCGACGGCCGAGATGAGCACTTCCTCGCTGATCGGCGTGTTCAGCACACGGTCGTGCCCGAACACATCGCCGAGCTTGCGGGTGACGCCATAGATGCCGCCGCCCGTGCCCCACGTGGTGATGTCCTCGCCGATGACAAACGCCTCGGGAGTGTCGGCGAGGATGTCGTGGAGTGCTGCGTTGAGGGCACGCCACGTGCTGAGGTTCTTCGTCGTCGCGCTCATGCTGCTGCTCCTGTCCTGATCCGGGTGTTGTCCTCGTAGACGTCGGTGAACGCCTCGGCGACATCGGGCGTCGGGGAGTTCCTCGCGAACTTCTCGGCTTCCTCGACCTCGGCCACGATGCGCTCCTGCGCGGTGATCCACTCCTCCTCGGAGATGACGCGTGCCTCGAGGAGCTGCGCGGCGAGGGCTGCGATCGGGTCCTTGCCTCTCCAGCGCTCGACTTCTTCGGCATCGCGATAGATCTCCGAGTCTCCGGCCATGTGACCGAGGTAGCGGTACGTATCGGCGACGATGAAGCTCGGCCCGCCGCCAGCACGGGCGATCTCCACGGCTTGCGCCGTGGCTTCGTAGACCTCGCGCAGCTGCATGCCGTCGACGTTGACGCTCCGAACTCCGTATGCCGTGCCGCGCTGGCTGAAGTCGGGCTGGGCGACCATCTCCTCGACCGACGCAGACTGCGCATAGTGGTTGTTCTCGAGAACGAAGATGACGGGCAGCTTCCAGATGGCGGCGAGATTGAAGGCCTCGGCGAGCACCCCCTGGTTGGAGCCCCCGTCGCCGAAGTACGCGACGGCGACGGCGTCGTCGCCCTTGATCTTCGAGGCGAGCGCTGCACCCGTCGCGATGCCGATGCCAGCGCCGACGATGCCGTTCGTGCCGAGTACGCCGAGTTCCCGCACACCGATGTGCATGGATCCACCTTTGCCGCCGCAGTATCCGTCGCGTCTGCCCAGGATCTCTGCCATGGTGCGTCCGAAGTCTGCCCCCTTCGCCAGCGTGTGCGCGTGGCCTCGATGGTTGCTCGCGATCGCATCGTCTGGCCGCAGGGCGAGCGAGACGCCGACTGCGACCGCTTCCATGCCGACGGATGGATGCGTGGAGCCCCGGATGAGGCCCTCCTCGGAGAGCAGCGGCATGCGTCGTTCGAACTCGCGGATCTTTGCCATCTGCATGAGCCCCTCGAGGCCCACCGCAGCGTGCGTGTAGTTGCTCATGTTCGCCTACTCGATCGTCGCGATGACATCGTCGAGCTCGACGACGTCGCCGATCTCGACGTTGAAGGTGACGACGCCGGCCGCCGGCGCCTTGAACTCGCAGACGAGCTTCGAGGTCTCTAGCTGCGCGATGATGTCGCCCTCCGCGACGGTCGCGCCCGACGCGACGTTCCATTCGACGAGGTCGGCTTCGGTTTCTTCTCCGAGGTATTCCTTGGTGACTTTGACGTCCATGGTGTTCTCCTTGCTTCGCTGACTGGCTAGTTCGTTGGCTGAGTGGCCGGGGTGATGTTCTGCAGGATGAGTTCGAAGGTCACGGCGACGGCGTTGCTGCCGCGAACGAGTTCCCCGGCATGCAGCTCGCCGTGGAGGTCGACCATGGTGCAGCTGAGGCGCGCGCGGGGCCCGACGGCGGTGGGTTCCACTGAGCCGACGAGAGCGACGACCTCCGTGCCGGGGCCCTCGACGCTTCGTTCCAGCCCGTTCCTCGGGTCGATGAGCTGCCCGCCGACGAGGCTGCCGAGCCCGCCGCGGACCGCCGCCCGTTGATATCCGGCCTCGCGGGCCACCCGTTCGACGGTGAGGGTGATGTCCTCGCCGGGAAGAATGCGGGCGATCGTGGTCTCGATAGTGGGGCTCTCGGCCATGGCTTCTTCTTCCTCGTATGCGGTGAAGACGGGCATCCTGGTCTCGTCGTCGTCGGAACTGACCCAGGTCGCGCCCTGGACGCCGTAGAAGAGCGCCGTCGGCGCGGTCACGCCCGATCGGGTCTCCGGCCAGAGGTGCCCCCCTCTGAGGGAGCCGTCGGGGAGCATCCAGAGGCAGTGCGAGTGGACGAACGGTGCCCCGTGCCGGTACCCGACGGTGCCGGAGCCGTAGACGAGGTGCGCTGTGGCCGCACCTCGTTCGCTGGAGAAGCTCATGGCCCGCTCCTCGGTGGATGGGCCGGGCGTGCAGTAGCTGACTGGGGTGAAGAGCCCGCCGTGGAGTTCGAAGTAGGCGCTCCCCTCGCCGAGCTCATGGGCGAGTTCCGTGAGCTCCTCCTGGAGGAGCGCGCCGGGGGTCAGTGTGCGCAGTTCGCCTCGAGAGCGTGCCCGCACTGCCCGGATGCGAGGCTGCGTCGCCGGCCCCGGGTGCGTGAGTGTCTTCATGTGTTCCCTTCCGTCGCTTGTGGCGATGGGCTCGGTTGTGCCTTGTGGGCGATCCGAGTCCGGTTGGTATTACCAAGAGTGTGCAGAGTTCTCTGCGGTCACTTTCGGGTGGTGCAGGTGATGCAGGCGCGCTAGCCGATCGCCGACCCGCCGCACACCTTGAGGGTCTCCCCGGTCACGTACCCGGCCCCTTCGGACGCGAGGAACGCGACGGCGTCCGCGATATCCTCCGGCTCCCCCATCCGCTTGATGGCCTGACCGTCGAAGTCGTAGTCGAGCCCTGCGGTCATCGGGGTCGCGATCGGGCCGGGCGCCACGGTGTTGACCGTGATGCCGAGCTCGCCGACCTCCTTCGCCACCCACTTCGTGAAGGCGATGACGCCGCCCTTCGATGCCGCGTAGGCGGGGCCCGACCGCCCGGCGCCTTCGCCCTGGGCTGGCGGGCCGCCCATGATGCCGGAGATCGAGCTGACGTTGACGATGCGCCCCCACCCTCGCTCTTTCATGTGCGGGTAGATGGCGGCCTGGGTGAACAGGAACGTGCCGCGGAGGTTGGTGGCCAGGTCACGCTCCCACGTGTCATCATCCATGACCTCCAGATCGAGCCGGCCGCACGTCCCCGCGTTGTTCACGACGACGTCGAGAGAGCCGTGACGCTCGACGATGTCGTCGACACACGCACGCACCTGGGCCCGGTCGCGCACGTCCACGACGACCGCGTCGACGCTCGACCCCGGCATCGCCGACTGGATGTCGGCAACCGCCTCCGCACCGTCGATGACGTCGACGACCACCACGTGGGCACCCCGACCGGCCAGCGACCGGGCGATCTCCCGGCCGATGCCCCTGGCCCCACCCGTGACAAGCGCCACCCTTCCGGTGAGCTCGCTTCGTGAATTACCCATGGTCACAGTCCCAGCAGGTCAGGCAGCCCATTGCTGAGCCACGGAATGAAGGTGATGAGCATGAGCACGGCCAGGCCCGCACCGAGGAACGGCCAGATGCCCTTGACGGCCTCCCCGAATGGGATCTTCGCGATGCCCGCCGCCACGAACAGGTCGAGTCCGACAGGCGGGGTGACGAGGCCGAGCGCGAGATTGACGGTCATCATGACGCCGATCGTCGTGATCGACACGTCCATCTCGAGCAGCACGGGCACGAAGATCGGCACGAAGAGGTAGAACGCGGAGATGGCGTCGAGGAACATGCCGGCGATCAGCAGGCTCAGGTTGATGAGCAGGATGATCAGCACGACGTTGTCGGTGATCGAGAGGATCGCATCTGCCGCAGCCGTCGCGATCCGGTATTTCGTGATGACGTAGGCGAAGAGCGAAGCGGCCGCGATGATGATCATGATCCGCGAGGACTGGATGCCCGCGGTCGTGAAGATCTTGAAGATGTCCTTGAACTTCAACTCCCGCGTCACCATCAGCCCGACGATGAGCGCGTAGACGGATGCCACCGCGGCCGACTCGGTCGGAGTGAAGACGCCGCCGTAGATGCCGCCCAGGATAATCACGGGAACCAGCAGGCCGGGCACGGCCCGCATGAAGGCCCTGCCGATCTCCGGCCACGGGGCACGCGTCTTGCGCTCCCCGACCTTGATGCCGTCCGGGACGATGTCCTCGAGTGTCATGATCGCCTCATTCGACGAGGTGACGGTCGGGACACCCCCGCTCGCGAAGGGCTGCTTGCTGACTTTGCCATGACCGGCCGAGCCAGAGTGCGCATCCGCGGCAGCTGCGTCGACACCATCACTGGAGCCGTCTGCACTGTGGGAGCTTTCGGCGCTGTCCAGGTCTCGCGCGAGCTTGCGCCCGCCGATCCGACTGAACGCCTTCTCCCTGTGGAGCGCGGCATTGGCCTTCATCTTCTCCCCCTCACGGGGCAGGTACCTGGCGACCAGGTAGAAGGCGATCGCCAGCAGCACACCTGGGATGACGCCCGCCATGAACAGGCGTCCGATCGACACCCGCTCGTAGTCACTCGCGACGACAGCGAACACGATGAACGCGATGCTCGGCGGAAGGACGATGCCCATCTCGCCAGCACTGGCGACGAGCGACGCTGAGTGCCGCTTCGAGTAGCCGTGCTTCGCCAGGGCGGGGATGAGGATCGCACCGAGCGCCGCCACCGTGGCGGGCCCCGATCCAGAGATGGAGGAGAAGAGCAGCGCCGCGAGAATCGTGGTGAGCGCGAGACCGCTCTTCCGGTGACCGACGCATTTGTCAGCAAGATCGATGAGTCTCCCCGAGATGCCCGTCATCTCCATGATGACGCCGGCGAGGATGAAGAAAGGAATTGCGAGCAGCGTTTCCGAGGAAAGCGACGCGTACATGATTCCCGCAGTCGGGAAGAGCGCATTCATGCCACTGCCGACAATAACCGCCGCAAAAGCGGAGAGTCCCATCGAGAACGCAACAGGAACACCTAGGAAGAGCAAGACGAGGAAGACAGAGAAGAGAACCATCTCGACCATGATCAGGCCTCCAATCCGACGTGCTGTTCAGCGCCTTCCGGGCGCTTGCGAATCTGCAGGATGCAGACCTGAATACTGCGGACTCCGCCAAGTGCCGCACCCACAGGCAGGGCGAGGGAGAGAATCCACTGAGGAATGTCGAGCGCCGGCGTCGTTCGTCCAGAGGCGGCCTGCTTCTCGACCATGTCGAAGCCGAGCCACATGAACACCAGGAAGAACGCGAGCGTCGCGATCGTGATGAGGATGATGACAACGGTGCGCAGGTGCCCGGTCGCGTAGGTGCGCAGCACCTCGAACCCGGGATGCGAGCCGAGCCGCACGGCAGCCGACGCACCGATCATCGTGAGGAGAACCGCGAGGTTGATGATGAGCTCGGTCGTGAACGACATGGATCCGTGGAAGACGTACCGACTGACGACGTTGGCGAATGCCAGCAGCGTGACGCCTGCGAAGGCAACCGTGATGACGGTGTTCTCCGCCGTCGTGAGAACTTTGTCCAACATGCGCGCCTACTGAGGCGCGACTGCGTCGACGAGGTCCTCGGTCCACACCGAGGCGTACTCCTCGTACAAGGGCTGCAGCGCCGAGCGGAACTCGGCCACCTGATCAGAGGTGAGCTCGGTGACCGTCATGGTTTCACCCATCTCGGTGAGCTGCTCCTCCCCACGTTCGCGGTTGAGGTCGCGCTGGTACTGGTTCGCTTCCTGGGCCGCTTCCTGCACGATCGCCTGATCCTCGGCGCTGAGACTGTCGAAGAGGGCCTTGTTCATGCCGAGCATGAGGGGGTCGTAGACGTAGTTCCAGACCGTCAGGTAGTCCTGCACCTCGGAGAGGCCGTTCGAGTAGATGACGTCGTACGGGTTCTCCTGGCCGTCGATCGTTCCGGTCTGCAACGAGGTGAAGACCTCGCTGAAGTTCATGGTCACGGGGTCTGCCCCGAGCTTCTCGAAGATGCTGAGGAACAGACTCGAACCCGGCACGCGCAGCTTGAGGCCCCGCACATCGGCCGGTGAGGTGATCTCAGCCTTGCTGTTCGTCACCTGACGGAATCCGGACTCGCCGAATCCGAGCAGCTCGATGCCCTGCTCCGCGGCGAGGTCCTGGTAGGCGGCAAGCCCGCCGGCCTCGATCGCCGCGTCGGCGGTCTCGTAGTTGTCGTACAGGAACGGCGCGTTGATGGCACTGAACCTGGGGTCGATGCCTGAATAGATGATGGTCGAGTTGTAGGAGAAGGCCTTGTCTCCATTCATGAGCTGCTCGACGCCGGCCGCCGGGTCGCCTCCGGAGAGCTGCTCGTTCGCGAAGATGTTCACCTGCATCCGACCGTCGGACTTCTCATCGAGTATCTCGGCGAAGCGCTCGGCCCCTGCGTACCACGTCGATGTGTCGCTGACCGTGATCGTGAAGTCCCACGAATATTTCTCGCCATCCGAGTTGCCGGATGCATTATCTGTGCCACCGGATGCGGCGCATCCGGAAAGCCCTAGTCCCAGAACGGCCGCTATAGCGACTGCGCGTCCAAACTTCATTTCTCCTCCTTGAGATTCGAAGCCGGTGGCGCTTTCCGTCTGTGTCGAAAAACGCACACCCAGTCACCTGATTTATCTGCCCTGTGGGGCCTCCGGTTTCGATCCGGCAGGCAACGCACTCAGTATGCATGATCTTGGTAGTACCAGCAAGTGCATCAACAACTGAATGTTGAATACCGCCGCCCGTGCGAAGATACGCAAGGGGTCGACTGACGAGCGTTCGATGCCTCGACGAACGGAAGGGGATTCCATGTCGGCATCAAGCGAACCGACTCAGGCCAGCACGAGTCCGCAGGAGCCGAGCCAGCACAAGTTCTTGACGGCCCTCCTCAAGGACAAGGCGCTTGCCGACCTGGTGCACCTCCTTCTCGAGAAGCAACCGGGCCAACAGCTCGCCGGCGAACGCGAGCTCTCGGAGACGCTGCATATCTCCCGAACCGCCCTCCGCGACCGAATCAGCCGGCTCGAGTCGCTCGGCATGCTGCAGCGGCGCGAACGCGAGGGCACGTTCTACACCGGCATCAGCCCCGAGCGCGTGAGCGATGGGCTCGTACTGAGCCTCATGTCACACCAGATGACCATCGAATCCCTCGCGGAGGTGCGCCACGCACTCGAGCGGCACGCTGCCGTGCTCGCTTGCACCAGCGACAACGAGGAGGCCCTGGGCGGCATGGCAATCGCGGTCGACCGAATGCACTCGAGCGACGATGGACGCGAGCTCTTCGAGGCCGACAATGCCTTCCATCGCCACCTTTTTGCCGCTTCGAACGCTCCTGGACTGCTGTTCTTCTCACAGATGCTTCACTCGGTGCTGCGTGGCACCGTCAGGTTCCTGACCTTGGCCGAAGAACGCGAGCGACTCCGAGTCGTGCACCAGTCGATGCTCGATGCCATCCGCGCGGGCGACCCGGGGCGCGCCGGCCTCGCGGTCGACGAGCACTTCGACTGGCTGCACCACCTCATCGAGAAAGAGGGCGCGGAGGGTGTCGGCGGAGCATCGTGGGCACGGCTCCCCTCCGACGCAGAACGGGAGCGCCCCGGCGCACTCGACTGACGAGCCGGCCGGGCCTCAGCGCACCGGGAAGATCGCGCACGTGCTGGTCGCCGTGGCGAGGAGCACGTCGGCGGAGTCCCTGAGCTCGGCTTCGACGAACGCCGCCCTCGCCCCCGACTTCACGACGCGACCGCGCACCCGGACGGGGCCCGTCTCAACGGTCATGGGGCGCAGGAAGCTGACCTTGATCTCGAGGGACGTGTAGGCCTGCCCCGGGCGGAGCGTCGTGTGCACTGCCGTGCCGCACGCCGAGTCGAGGAGCGTCGCCGCGAATCCGCCGTGCACGGTCCCGATGGGGTTGTAGTGCGACCGGTCGGGAACACCCTCGAAGATCACCTCGCCCTCGGCGAAGCTCACGACGGTCATGCCGAAGTGCTGCGCGATCGGAGCGATCTCCGCACCGTTCGCGAGGTGAGCCCTCAGCTGCTCGAGGCCGGTCATCGAAGTGGGGTCGCTCATGTCGCTCCTCTGCGCCACGGCATCCGGAGATGGATGCGCACCGAAGAGCCTCGCACCCATCGGCTGACACTTCGAGGGCGTTGTGGCGACCATCCAAGTGGCCGCTCGCGCTACCAGGGAAGGAAGGCGAAGAACGAGACCGCGATTCCGATCGAGATGGTGGCACCCACGAAGCAGAGCGCAAGAAGCTCCCCCGGCATGATGGTGCGCTGGTAGACGTCCCAGTAGCGGTCCTCTGCCCGTCGCCGAGCGGCGGCTACTGCACTGCGGTTGAGCCTGCGTCGTTGTTTGAGCACATATGTAGCTTATTTAACTAAATAAAGCTCAAGTCGGGGGTTGACTCTCGCGGATGCACCCACTAGTGCTGCTGCACACCCGCTGGCTCGGCTGCCTCTACCGAGCCGACCATGCCTGAGAGGAACTTCGCCACCCCGTCGAGCTCCTCGGTCGTGAGCGAGTCGACGACAGCGATCATGCGCTGGTGCATGAGGCCGAGTGTCTCCCGCACCTCACGGTCGGACTCCGCGGTCGACGCGATGATCGAGGCCCGCCGATCGGTGGGGTGCGGCCGCCGCTCGACGTGACCGCTCTTCACGAGGCGATCGACGAGGCCGGTGACGGACGCGGAGGAGATCTTGAGCCGCTCCCCCAGGTCCTTCTGCACGACGACCTTGCCCTGGCGCTGCTGCTGGAGCAGGAAGCGAAGCGCGAGCAGGTCGTTCTCATTCATGCGCATCGACGAGCGCGTCCGCGCTCGCATCTTCGCCTCCGCTTCGCGGTAGTCACGCAGCAGGTTGAGCACGTCGACCGAGGTCGCATGCTCTCCGCCTGTCGGGTACCAGTACCCGGACGAGCGCTCAGCGGGCTTGTGCGCCATGGTCCTCCTCGTGGTGGCGCCGTCGGCGCCATGAAACTAGTTCAACAAACTAGCAAAAATGGATGCGACCGGGTGCGGAAACCACAGACAGAGCCCCCGCTTGCAGGTATTTCTCCGAGATTTCCGCTCGTGACGCCCGCGGAAGTTCCGCGACCGCAGAGAGCACGCGGATGTCGGTGGGTGGTGAGACTGTGCCTGAACGAGATCGAGATCATCAGGAGGCGGGCGGAGATGGCGCAAGCGGCATCCACCAGAACGGGCAGGGTCGCGGGCTCGACCGCCCTCATCACCGGTGCGGCCGGGGGCATCGGCAGCGCCACCGTGCGTCGCCTCGCCGAGGAGGGCGCGAACATCGTGGCACTCGATCGGGCAGCCTCGAGCGCCAGGCTGGCCGAAGTGGTGGCGGACGCCGCGTCCTTCGGCGTGCGCGCCCTCGCTGCACACGCCGACGTCACGGACCAGAGCTCGCTCGACGCCGCAGTTCAGCATGCGGTCGCGGAACTCGGACCATTCGATGTCGTCTTCGCGAATGCGGGGGTCCTCGGCTCGGGCCTCGCCGAGGAGGTCAGCGAAGAAGACTGGCGCACGGAGATCGACGTGAACCTCGGCGGCGTGTGGCGAACCGTGAAAGCCGCGATCCCAACCCTCAAAGCCGACACCAGCCCGGGAAGCGTCATCGTCACCTCCTCGAGTGCTGGCCTGCGCGCGGCTGGCGGCGGCGGCACCTATGCCGCCGCGAAGCACGGCGTGGTGGGGCTCTCGAAGGCCTGGGCCCACGAGCTCGGCCCCTACGGCGTGCGCGTCAACACGATCCATCCCACGGCGGTCGCCACGCCCCTCGTCATGAACACAGCCAACCTCCGAGCATCCCGGCCCGACCTCGACGACCCAACACCGGACGACGTCCGAGAGCTGTGGAGCCGCGGCAAGCTCCTCGACGTCGGCTGGATCGAACCCGTCGACGTCGCAAACGCCGTCCTCTTCCTCGCCTCGCCCGAGGCGCGATACATCACCGGAATCCAGCTGCCGATCGACGCTGGCTCGACAACGAAATGGGGCTGAACGTGACCACACTCACCACCGAGGACCGCTGGGGCGTCCAGCAGACCCTCGCGCTCTACGGGCACTTCGTCGACAACGGCGAATGGACCTTGCTCGACTCGATCGTCACTCCGGATGCGCGCATCGAGAGCCCTGCTGGCGAGTTCACGGGCGCATCAGGAGCGCGAGCGTTCGAGGAGCAGCTCGCGGCCTCTCTCGGCGGGCACCTGCCATCGCACCACACCATCAACACGGTTATCCGGGCTGGCGAGGCCGCCGGGTCGGCCGTCGCCTGGAGTCGATACGTGCTCGTGACCTACGAAGCGTCCGCCGCAGGCGGCGACTACCTCGACACGCTCGAGGAACGCGACGGCACCTGGGTCATCACGAGCCGCCGCATCACGGAGCGAAACCGCGAGCGCCCGGGCGGGCAGTACTCGGCCGAGGGTGCGGAGTCCTTCGCGAGCTTCGAGTCGGCGCGATGACACCGCAGAGCACGAGCGACGCGGCGACGCGAGTCCCTGCCGCCGACGCCGCCGAGGTCCTCGACGTGCTCGCCCGCTACGGGCAGCTCATCGACAACCGCGACTGGGATCACCTGCGCAAGGTGTTCACGGAGGATTTCTCCTTCGGAACGGGGCCGAATGCGGTGCGCGGCGACGAGGCGCTCGCTCGCGTCATCGACACGGTGCAGCCATACCACCCGCACTACACCACCGATACCGTCCTCCATCGGGTCGACGCCGACACCATCTCGTCCTGGTCGAAGTTCCTCCTCGTCCGCACGGACGGCACGACGGCGAGCGGTGACTACATCGACACCTTCGTCCGCACAGCAGACGGCTGGCGCATCAGGGTGCGCGACTACAGCCGCGGCTCACGTCCGCCGAGCGACCCGGGCGGCGCCTCGACTCGCACCTTCTCATCGGAGCGCTGGCTGGCAGTCGTCAGCTGAGAGTCTGCCCCTCGGCGCCCAGAGCCCTGTACGTGACGGACCCCGTGCGGTCGCCTTCCGCTGTGGAGATGGCCTCCATCCCGCCCTCGCCGCTCTCAGGCTCCGACTCGCTCCCGTCGCCGAGAAGGCGCCTCGTGAGCGCGGACTGCGCGGACATCAGCTCTTCGAGCTCGAACAGCAGGATCTCGTCGTCCGGCTCTACGCCATGCCGTGCCGCCGCGAGCACGGCTCGGCGGACGAGTTCTTTGGCGAACGAACCGGTGGTCTGCTCGGCACGAGCCGCGACTTCACTGAGCGCCTCCTCGCTGAACGGCAGGCCCGCAGCGTACTTTTCGAGGAGACGGTAGCGCTCCGGCCCGCCTGGCAGCGCGATCTCCACGGCTAGGTCGACGCGACCAGGACGTGAGACGAGGGCGCGCTCGAGCACCTGCACGCGGTTGGTGGTCATGATGAAGGCGACGTCGGCATCGCCGTCGAGGCCATCAAGCGCGTCGAGCACCTCGAAGAGCAACGGCTGCGGGGACGCGTGGCGTTCCATGGCAACGAGGTCGATGTCCTCGAGCACCACGATCGACGGCTGCAGGGTGCGGGCCAGTTCGGCGGCCGCGCTGATGTGCTGGATGCTCGACCCGGTCAGCAGCACGGCCGTCACCCCCTCCGTCCGGCTCAGGAGATGCCTGACCGTGAGCGTCTTCCCGGTCCCAGGTGGGCCGTACAGCAGCACGCCCCGCTTCAGATGCTGGCCTGCGGCGAGCAGGACCTCGCGCTGTCGACCGATCTCGATCACGTGCGCCACCACTGATTCAAGGACGCCGTACGGCAGGATCACGTCGGTCTCGGCGACGTTCGGGCGCTCCAGGAAGGACGCGCCAGCGTCCATCCGGTAGTCGCTGTTCTCGAACGCGAGCACCTTGCCGCGCAGCACGCTGCGCTCGATCATCAGGGCACGAACCTCGCCGAGGAAATCGGAGACGAGCGAGGGGTCTGCGGCGGTGAGCACCTCGAGCTGCGCCTGCGGTCGGCCCATGTCGGGGCGGGATGCGCGCTGCATGACCACAACTCGGGTGCCACGGTAGGTGAAGAGTCGTGCGCCGAAGCTCACGACCTGTCGTGTTGCCTTGGGCCCCGTCGCCTTCTCGGCGAACTCGGCGGGCCCCGACCTGAAGGGCATGTGCGGGCTCGAGATGAGCTCCGCGAGGCCGGCGTGCGCGTGGGCGGAGCCGCCGGCGACACCGACGAGCCTCGCGTCGTCGCGGCCGGCGATCTCCTCGAGCGCGATGTCCGCGTCGACGATCCGGTAACTCGCGAACTCCTCGACGACGACCGGGAGCGCCTCGGCGTCGGCGCCGAGGAAATCGCTCAGCTCGCCGCCGAAGGGCGTGCGCACGACTTGGACCTCGGCTGGCGTCTCGTTGACGCGTTCGAGGAACCGCTTGAACGCACGGAAGAACTGGACATCGTCGTGCGGCTGCTCGCTCATGCCATCCCCTGCCTGCGGGCGAATCCCGCCGCTCGAGAGCCTAGGGCCGCACCTCTGGGGAGGCACCTGGTAAATGAACGATATTCAGTTAAATCGGCCCGAACCCTGGGTTTCCAAGGCCCCATCTTCTAGGCTTCACCCAATCGCGCGATGCTGCGCGCACGCATCCAATGTCTGGAGTGAGTTTGAGCACCTACGTAGTCGTGAACCCAGCCACCGGCGAGCAGGGACAGGAATTCCCGCTCGTCACATCCGAGGGCATCGAGACCGCCCTGCAGAGCCTCGACGGCGCCTACCGGACCTGGTCGAAGCCGAGCACCGTCGCAGAGCGCGCCGCCCTCATGAGCCGGGCGGCCGAGCTGCACCGCGAACGCCGCGAGGCCCTCGCCGAGATCATCACGCGGGAGATGGGCAAGCCCATCGAGCAGTCCTACGGGGAGGTCGACTTCAGCGCCGACATCCTGCAGTACTACGCAGACAACGCGGAGAACTTCCTGAAGGACGCTCCGATCGAGTTGCTCGGAGGCGAAGGCACCGCCCTCATCCGCCGCTCGGCAATCGGACCCCTCCTCGGCATCATGCCCTGGAACTTCCCGTTCTACCAGGTCGCTCGCTTCGTCGGCCCGAACCTCGTGCTCGGCAACCCGATCCTGCTGAAGCACGCCGGCCAGTGCCCCGAGTCGGCGACAGCGCTCCAGGAGATCTTCGCCGACGCCGGGTTCCCCGAAGGTGCCTACGTCAACATCTTCGCCACCAACGAGCAGATCGCCGACATCATCGCCGACGACCGCATCCACGGCGTCTCGCTGACCGGCTCGGAGCGCGCGGGCGCCGCGGTCGCCGAGATCGCCGGCCGCAACCTCAAGAAGGTCGTCCTCGAGCTCGGCGGCTCCGACCCGTTCATCCTGCTCAGCACCGACAGCGTCGACGAGGCCGTCGAAGCCGCGGTCGCCGCGCGCCTCGACAACTCCGGGCAGGCCTGCAACGGCGCGAAGCGCATGATCGTCATCGACTCGCTCTACGACGAGTTCGCGGAGAAGTTCACGGCCGCGATGACCTCGGTCGCTCCCGTCGACCCGACGAAGGACGACTCGGAGCTGGGGCCGCTCTCGTCGGCCCCGGCCACGAAGAACCTCGCCGAGCAGGTCGAGCGGGCTGTCGCTCAGGGCGCGCAGCTCCTCGCAGGCGGCGGCCACGACGGCAACTTCTTCGAGTCGACCGTGCTCGCCGGCGTCACCCCCGACAACGACGCCTACACGGAAGAGTTCTTCGGCCCCGTCGCCGCCCTCTACAAGGTCAGCAGCGAAGAGGAAGCCATCAAGCTCGCGAACGCGACGCCCTTCGGTCTGGGCTCGTACCTCTTCACGACAGACCAGGAGCAGGCGCAGCGCGTCGCCGACGCCATCGAAGCCGGCATGGTCTACATCAACGGCGTCGGGCTCGACAGCCCCGAGCTGCCCTTCGGCGGAGTGAAGCGCTCCGGCTTCGGCCGCGAGCTCGGCTCGCTCGGCATCGAGGAGTTCGTGAACAAGAAGCTCATCCGCCAGGTCAAGTAGACGGCCAGCGCGCAGAGGACAAGCGCGGCACTGCCTCTCCGGAGGAGGTGCCGCGCTTGCTGCATGTGCAGGGCGCGACCACACGCTCCAGCGGCGATGTCGGAGGCACCCCCTAGCGTGTGAGCATGCTTGAACTCCTCGCCATCGAGAACTACCGGTCCATCAAGAGCGTCACGCTCGGGCTCGAGCGCTTGAACGTCATCACGGGGGCGAACGGCAGCGGCAAGTCCAACCTCTACCGCGCTCTCCGCCTACTGCACGACATCATCCGCGAGGGGGCCCTCTCGTCTCTCGCGATGGAGGGCGGCCTCCGGGCGGTCATCCACGCTGGCAAGCGGTCCCGCGGCGAGCCAGTCACCCTCAAGCTCGGCCTGCGCACCTCCGGGGTGTCCTTCGCGACCGACCTCGGCATGCCTTCGCCGAAACAGGTCCAGAACTTCGCGATCGACCTCGGCATCCCGATCATCTCCGACTTCCCCTTCGACCCGGTGGTCAAGAGCGAGCTCGTCTGGGCGAGCGAGCTGCTGCGCCCCTCGACGACGCTCGTCGAACGCCGCGCCAACTCTGTGCGCGTGAGAGACGCCGACTTCAAGCTCGTGCAAGCCGAGTGGAGCGTGCGCGAGGCCGAGTCGATGCTCGCGACACTCGCCGACCCCTCAACAGCACCCGAGCTGTACGCGCTGCGCGAGTCGGCGCGCGGGTGGCGCTTCCTCGACTACCTCCGCACCGACGCGGCGGCTCCCGCTCGGCTGCCGAGCCCTGCCACGTTCACTCCGGTGCTCCCCGACGACGGCTCACGTCTTCCAGCCGCGCTCGCGACGGTGCAGCGAATCGGCCAGGCGAGGGCCTTCCACGACGCCATCGATGCTGCCTTCCCGGGGTCACGGGTCAGCGTCGAGGAAGACGAGTCGGGCATGGCGAGGATCGTCATGTCGCAGCCGGGCCTTGCGAGACCATTGGATGCGCGGGAGCTGTCCGACGGAACGCTGCGGATGATCCTCCTCGCGACGGCGCTCCTCTCGCCGCGCATGCCGGAGCTGCTGGTCCTGAACGAGCCGGAGGCGAGCCTCCACCCCAGCCTCCTGCCCACGCTTGCGGGCCTCATCCGGCGAGCCTCGGAGCAGACGCAGGTGATCGTCGTCACCCACTCGCAGCCCCTCGTCGATGGCTTGCGCGACGACGCGAACGTCGTCGAGCTCGAGAAGGAGGAGGGGGCAACGAGCATCCGCGGCAAGCTGCAGTTCGATGGGCCGCTCTGGGTCTGGCCGAAGCGCTGAGCGGGCGAGAGCAGCGCGCGCTGCCCGCCCTCCAGCTATTTCGCTTCGCCGTAGCTGTCCA
Organism: Pseudoclavibacter sp. VKM Ac-2867; assembly: GCF_015351275.1. Classification (NCBI taxonomy): domain Bacteria; kingdom Bacillati; phylum Actinomycetota; class Actinomycetes; order Micrococcales; family Microbacteriaceae; genus Pseudoclavibacter; species Pseudoclavibacter sp. VKM Ac-2867. The sequence goes on along the minus strand of NZ_JADKSL010000007.1, from coordinate 155,066 downwards.
CGACGTGCGCGACGACGGGGAACGTGACCTGGCTGCCGGCGAACAGGAAGCGCCCAGCCTCTGCGGCGGCCGCGATGACTTCCGCGGCGGCGCGCTCCGCGTGCTCGGCAGGCGCGTGCACGACCACTTCGTCATGCAGGAAGTAGGCGAGGTGCGCCGTGCGCTCGAGCGGCGCATCCGCGACCGAGCCTTTGCCTCGCGGGTCGCCCGCTCCCGAGCCAAGGGCGGCGAGACGCTGCCTGATTCCCGCCATCCACGTGAGCGCCCACTCGGCGGCTGTGCCCTGCACGATGAAGTTTCGCGTGAAGCGGCCGAAGTCGCGAGGCGAGAACTCAGCGGGCGGCCACGGAGACGTGCGACCGAGCCAGGTCTGCACCTGCTGCCCCCGCTCGCCGGAACGCGCCGCCGAGGCGACAAGCCCCATGGCGTGCGGGAACGCCCGCTCGAGCCCCGGCAGGAGGACGGCGCTCTGGCCCGTCGTCGCCCCGTACATGGCCCCGAGCATCGCGACCTTGGCGCTGTCTCGGTCCGGCACGACGCCACGGTCGACGAAAGCCGCGTACATGTCGCGCTGCGCGCCCGCCCGCGCCATGGCCTCGTCCCCCGACATGGCGGCGAGGATCCTCGGTTCGAGCTGGGCCGCGTCCGCGACGACGAGCTTCCAGCCGGGGTCGGCGACCACGGCACTGCGGATCTCCTTCGGGAGCTGCATCGCCCCACCGCCGCTCGTCGCCCAGCGCCCGGTCACCACGCCACCAGGCACGTAGTCGGGGCGAAACCGCCCACCATGGATCCACTCCTCGCGCCACGCCCAGCCGTTCGCCGTGAAGAGCCGATGCAGACGCTTGTAATGCAGAAGCGCGTCGACGACCGGATGCGATTTGCCGACCAGCTCCCACTTGCTGGTGCTGGCCACATCGAGCCCCGCACGTCGCAACGCCACGAGGAGGTCTTTTGGAGAGTCGACGTTGAGCGTCGCCTCTCCGAGCGCCGCTCGAACGGCTGAGGCTGCCGCCTCGAGCTTCGCCGGTCGACCGCCCGTGCCCCTCGCGCCGAGCGCTTCGACGAGCACGTCCTCGTGGCGGTCGACACTGAACGGCATGCCCGCTGCGCGGAGCTCGGCCGCGACAAGGGCCCCAGCGCTCTCGACGCCGACGAGGAACGCCAGGGCGCCCTTCCGATCCGCTTCCTGATCCGACGCCTCCAGCCCGGCGAGCTGCGCGTCGAAGAGCCGCCGCGTCGCCTCGGGAGTTCCCGGGTTCTCGGCATCGAGGTCGAAGAGGCCCTCGCCGGGGTGCGAGCCCCCACGGGCATCCGCCACGTCGAATCGGGCGTCGAGGTAGCCGGCCGTGATGAGGATGCGCCCGGCAAGGCGCAGATCGTGGCAGCGCCCAACCCGAACACCGTGGGCGAGGAGTCGCGGCACGATGTCCTGACTGTTCCACACCCACCGGATGGGGTCGGATGGCGGCGCAGACCGCTCACGTTCGGACACGAGCTGCGCGAGGGCGATCGCGTCGGGAACGGTGACTGGTGCCGACACCTCGTCGCCATCGGCGGGACCTCGCCGGTCTTCGAGCGCGAAGCCGCGCGCGAGCGACGTGACGAGGATGTGCATCCGTTCATTGTGAGGCAGGGCACCGACAATCCAGGACGCCGATACCCGGGTCGCCCCGGGTCTGCGCGATTCCACAACATCCGCGGGCACGCTGGTCGCATGGAAACGAAACCGGTGTCCCCCGCCGGAGCGTCGACCGACAGCCTCGAGAACGTCACGCGCAGCGTTGCGCGGGATGGGACGAGCCACGTGGTGACGCTCGAGCGCGACTTCGCGAATCCACCAGAAGACATCTGGGGCCTGTGCACGACCCCGGAGGGACTGGCCCGCTGGTTCGAGCCCGCCGAAGGCGAGCTCAGGCAGGGCGGCAGGTACCGTCTGACCGACAGCGGCACCTCCGGAACCATCGAACGCTGCGAGGCGAACACCCTGATGCATCTGACGTGGGAGTATGACGGCGACGTCAGCCGCGTCAGCCTCGCCCTCGAGCCAGCGGAGCAAGGGACGCGCCTCACGCTCCGACACGTCGTCGCGGACAACGAGCACTGGGCCCAGTACGGGCCAGCTGCCACCGGCATCGGCTGGGACGGGGCTCTCCTCGCCCTGGCCATCGCCCTCGCCGACGAGGACACGGATGTCCACGCGACCATGTCTGCCTTCAACGACTCCGACGGCGGCAGGCGATTCGTCGCCTCCGCGGCCGACCGCTGGTGCATCGCGCATCTGAGCGCGGGCGCCGACCCCGACGACGCCCACGAGTCGGCGACGCGCACCGCGGCCTTCTACACGGGCGACGAATAGACGAAGAGCGGTGCGGGAGTTCAGGCACGGCCGACGAGGCACCTCCGACCCGCCGGGAACACCTGACACCTCTCGGTGGTTGCATCCAGGGTGACTGTTCCTCTCTCAATCCTCGACCTCGCTCCCATCGCCCCTGGCCAGACCGTCAGGGAGAGCTTCCAGGCGAGCGTCGAGCTCGCCCAGGCTGCCGAGCGCTCCGGCTATCGCCGCGTCTGGTACGCCGAGCACCACAACATGCCGACGATCGCGTCGAGCGCGACGAGCGTGCTCATCGGGCACATCGCCTCGCAGACCTCCACGATCCGGCTGGGCGCGGGTGGCGTCATGCTCCCGAACCACTCCCCGCTGGTCATCGCGGAGCAGTTCGGCACCCTCGCGACCCTCTACCCGGACCGCATCGACCTGGGTCTCGGGCGCGCGCCAGGGAGCGACCAGGCGACGTTCCGAGCACTGCGGCGCTCCCCGGCATCCGCCAATGAGTTCCCGCAGGATGTGCTGGAGCTGCAGGCGTTCCTGCGCGGCCAGTCGACCATCCCCGGCGTGCAGGCGGTGCCGGGCGGTGGCACCGAGGTGCCCCTCTACATCCTCGGCTCGAGCCTCTTCGGCGCGCAGCTCGCCGCACAGCTCGGCCTGCCATACGCGTTCGCGTCGCACTTCGCCCCGGACCAGCTGTTCCAGGCCGTCACCCTGTACCGCGAGCAGTTCCAGCCCTCCGAGCAGCTCGCGGCGCCCCACCTCATCGTGGGCGTCAACGTCGTCGCGGCCCTCGACTCGGCGGATGCGCAGGAGCAGTTCACCCGCTCCCGGCGCTCCAGGCTGCGCAGCATCCTGCTCCGCGGGCCGAACTCAGATTTCAGCGATGAGCAGATGGACCAGATCATCGCGAGCCCGCAGGGGCAGCAGATCGCGAACATGATGCGGTACACGGCGGTTGGAACCGGCCAGGAGGTGCGCGACTACCTCACCGAGTTCGCGGAGGCGACCGGCGCCGACGAGCTCATCATCGGGCACGGCTCGCTGCAGAGCGCTGACCGCGTCCGTTCGCTGGAGATCACGGCGGAGGCGATGAGCACCCGGGAGCTCAGCGGCTCCGTGTGAGCCGCAGCGAGTTCCCCGGCATTCGCCGGGGAACTATCGTCAGAGGATGGACCTCACCGGGCACGCCTTCACGACCACCGACTGGGCGGCAGTAGCGCCGACGCAGCACTCCGGCGAGACCGGCGGTGCCACCTGGCGGACGCAGCAGATCGGTGACACGCGCATCCGTCAGGTCGAGTACTCGCCGGGCTATCTCGCCGACCACTGGTGCTCCCGCGGGCACGTGCTCCTCGTGCTCGAGGGGAGCCTCGAGACCGAACTCGACGACGGCCGCCGCGTCACGCTGGAGGCGGGCCAGAGCTACCAGGTCGGCACCGGCATGGAAGCGCACCGCTCCAGCACCGCGACCGGCGCCAAGCTCTTCGTCATCGACTGATCCCCAGCCCGCAGTGTGCCCCTAGGGTGCGCGCCGGGCTCCACCAGTGCCGCCGGTCCCGTCATCGTCAGGGTCCGTTGGCAGCGTCCCGTCGGCGGTCGACGCTGCGGCTGAGGCGTCCGAGAGCTTCCCGAACGCGAACACGTTGGCGAGCTTGCCGACCGCGCCGAGCAGATCGCCCTTCTCGCCAGCCGTCTCGGCACCGGATTTCTCTTCGCCAGCGCTCAACTCGTCCGGGTCCCCAACGGGGTCGCCAGCGCCCGAGCTTCCGAGGCGCGCGTCGCTGTGTCGGTTGTCTTCCATGGTGGCTCCCGCCTGTTCGCTTGCGGAGTTCTCGCATCCCAGGCAAGCACGCGATCCTCCGCGAACCTGGGAAGCGGGGCTCAGGAGCGAAGCTGGGGCCGTCAGCCGTGCCGCTTGGCCTCGATGAGGTGTCGAGTGGAGTGCGCGACGAACGCCCCCTCACGCTGGATGAGGTCGTGCAGCTCTCGCAAGCGTGCCCGGTAGGCGTCGACGCTGAAGCCGGGAACCCACCAGATGACCTTCCGCAGCAGGTAGACGACTGCCCCGACATCCTTGATCTCGATGCGGAGCCGCTCCTCGCGGAGCTGGACGATGTCGAGTCCGGCGGCGACCGCAGCCCTCGCCTCATCGTCCGCGCGCCGTTCGAGGCGCGCCTCCGGCTGAGGGCCGAGGAAGTACTCGATGAGCTCGAAGACGCTGGCGGGGCCGACGTGCTGCGCAAGGTAGGTGCCGCCGGGGCGCAGCACGCGTGCGATCTCCTCCCACCAGACCGTCGCCGGGTGGCGGCTCGTCACGAGATCGAAGGCGCCGCTCGCGAATGGCAGCGGAGGCTCGTCGGGGTCGGCGACGACGGCAACGCCCCTCGGATGCAGCAGCCGGCTCGCCTTCGTGACGTTCGGCGGAAAGGACTCCGTCGCGACGGCCAGCGGTGGTATGACGGGCGACAGCGCCAGGACCTCGCCCCCGCCCGTCTGAATGTCGAGGGACGCCTGCGCACGCCCCATCCGCTCGCCGAGGAGGCGCGTGTAGCCCCAGCTGGGCCGTTCCTCGCTGGCCCGCCCATCGAGCCAGGAGAAGTCCCAGCCATCGACGCTGGCGGCCTCGGCCTCGGCGATGAGTTCCTCGAATGCGCTGTCCATCACCCCATCATGTCGAACCTCGCGGACGCCTCTCGGGAACGCGCGTGTCACGATGGGGCATGCCCGTCGTCGAGTCCCGCTGCATCGTCCACGTCGACCCGGCGACGGCGTTCGCCGTATCCCAGACCACCGGCGAGGTGCGGATGCGCTGGGACCCGTTCATCCGGCGCCAGCACTTCCTCGACGGAGCGACGCTCCCAGCGAAGGGGGTGCGCACCGCCACCGTGCAGCGGCTCGGCTTCCGGATGATCAGCGAGTACGTCTCCTACGCCCCACCGACGAATGTGGGAATGAAGATGACGAAGGGCTCCTGGTTCTTCGAGCGCCTCGGCGGGGGCTGGCGGTTCACCCCCGCCCCGGATGCCGAGGGCGACGGTGAGTCACGGACCCTCGCGGTATGGCGCTACAACTTCGCATGCAAGCCGAAGTGGCTCGCCCCGGTCGCGGAGCGCATCGGGAAGTTCGTGCTGCAGCGTGACATCGACCGCCGCATCCGCGGATTCGCACGCGGATGCGAAGACCCCGTCGTGCTCGCGGCGGTCGCCGCGGCGGCTTAGGACGCCCAGCAGCCGCACCCATATACACATCCCTACCGCTGCCGGTATGCCTGTGTACATGCCAGAAGAGAGCGTTGCCGAGTTTGCCAAGCGTGAGGGGGTGTCTCCTCGTCGCGTGCGCGCGCTCATCGAGCAAGGCACCATCCCAGCCCGCCAGGTGGGCAAGCAGTGGCTCATCGACCAGTCCTTCATCCACCGCCCCGCAGCCTCTCGCCCGCTGGGAAACCGGATGCGCGCGAACCTCCTCGCGATTCTCTCCGGAGATGCCCCTGAAGGGCTCTCGGCATCCGAACGCGCACGACTCCGCCGCTACCGCAACGAACTCATGCACAGCCCCGATCCGGACCGCGTCCTCGGCGCTTGGATCCGCGAAGAGGCTCCCCTGAAGCTCCAGGTGGCTGCCAGCGACCTCGCCGATCTCGCCGCCGACGAGCGGATCGTCAAGTCCGGATTCAGCGATCCGCGCGCCGAGATCGCCGCCGCGGGCCAGCTCGAAGCCCGGGTCGCCAAAGATGATGCCGCCGCGATCCGCCGCGAGTACCTGCTCCGGCCATCCGAAAGACCCAATGTCCTCTTGCACCTCGCCGACGAGAAACCACCGTCACCCCTGCCTCTCGGGCTGCTCCTCGTAGACCTCGCACACCATGACGGCGTCCGCGAGCGATCCCGCGTAACCGAACTCCTCCGAAAGGTCGACGCTTGACCATCACCGCCCCAGCCATGACTCCCGCCCAGGCCGAGGCATGGCACGCGCTCTTCGAGGTCTACAAGGCGCACCCAGATGGCTGGGCGCTCGTCGGCGGGCAGATGGTCCACTCGCTCTGCTGGGAGCGCGAGGCCAACCCGCCGCGGCCCACGCAAGACGCGGACGCCGTCCTCGATATCCGGGCCCATCCGACCATGCTCTTCGACTTCACCGAGACTCTCACCGACCTTGGCTACAAGTCCGCAGGCGAGTGACCGTCGATCCTCGAAGGCATGAAAGGTGTGCAGCATCGCTGGGTGAAAGGTGAAGCGCAGATCGATGTCCTCATTCCGCGATTCTTGGGGGAGCACGCCGACAATCGAACCGGCGTCACGGGCGGCCGCACCATCGCCGCACCTGGCGGCCAGGGCGCTTTGGATCGCTCCGAGGTGATCGAGTCGGGGAAAAGGTCACCAGGACCGAGGCGACCAGGGTCCGGGCCGCGTTCGCAACGATCCTCGCCCGCCCACATCTCCATCTCAGCGTCGGCGTGGACGCGGAGACCATCAAGATCGTCCTGGATCAGTTCATTTTGAAGTGAGAGCGGGATGCCGGCGGGGTTTGGGATGTGAGAACCTGTGCCTTGCCTAGGCGGCACCTTGCTGCGACCCCCTAGGGCCGTGCGATGAACGCACGGTGACGGGAGGCGGACGCCGAGAAGGCCCCGGCTGGTGCATTTGGCACCTGCCGAGGCCTGCTCAGTTCAGTTCAGTCGCAGCCGCGCGGGCTCAGACCTCGTGCGAGTTGCGTCGACGCAGGCTGGCGATCAGCAGCGCGCCGCCGGCGATGAGCACGGCGAGCCCTCCGATGAGCCAGGGACCCGCATCCTGGGCACCGGTGGTCGCCAGGTCAGGCGAGCCGGTAGCTCCGGGCTTCACGGGAACGACTGCGGGGGCCGTCGTCGTCGGTGTGACCGACGCTGTTGTCGTCGGGGTGACTGACGCTGTCGGCGTGACCGTCACGGTCGGCGTTGCCGTCGTCGTCTCAGTCGGCGTCACGGTCGTGGTCGGCGTCGTCGTCTCCGTCGGCGTGACCGTCACGGTGGGCGTCGTCGTCTCGGTCGGCGTCGTCGTCTCCGTCGGCGTGACCGTCACGGTCGGCGTGGTCGTCTCCGTCGGCGTCGTCGTCTCCGTCGGCGTCGTCGTCTCCGTCGGCGTCGTCGTCTCCGTCGGCCCAGTCGTCTCCGTCGGCCCAGTCGTCTCCGTCGGCCCAGTCGTCTCCGTCGGCCCAGTCGTCTCGGTCGGCCCAGTCGTCTCGGTCGGCGTCGTCGTCTCCGTCGGCGTCGTCGTCTCCGTCGGCGTCGTCGTCTCCGTCGGCGTCGTCGTCTCCGTCGGCGTCGTCGTCTCCGTCGGCGTGACAGTGACGCACTCACTGGTCGTGAAGGTGTTCGTGTCGAGGGTGACCGAGCCGTTCCTGGCGAGCGCACGTCCGTCGACGGTCGATCCCTCGTTCACGGTGATCGAGGTGAGGGCTAGGATCGAGCCGACGAAGGTCGTGTCGGTGTCCAGCGTGGCGGAGCTGCCGATCTGCCAGAACACATTGCACGCCTGTGCGCCGTTGAGGAGCGCGACGGTGCTGTCGGGTGCGGTGGTCAGCGCGGAGCCGATCTGGAAGATGAAGACCGCGTCGGGATCGCCTTCCGCGTCGAGGGAGAGCGTCCCGGTGATGCCCGCTGTGCTCGAAGCCTCGTACACGCCGGCCGTGAGCGTCTGTCCGCCGAGGTCGGCGCTGATGGGCGCGTCGGCGGCCTGACCTTCGAGCGCGTTGTACGCGGTGGTCACATCGGCCTGGGCCTGCAGCGAGTGCGCGTCCGTGGCGTGCACGTCGCCGAGCACGATGCCGGGCGGGAACCCGCTGATCGCTGTCCCGGGATTCACTCCGAGGTCACCATCGAGCTCGCTTGGGCCCGTGTTCGACACGGACTGCCCGCCGAGCACCGAGTAGCTCTCGGCGGTGCCGAGGTCGGGCGCCGTGCCGATGGCCTGGGCCGACTGGGATCCGAGAAGGACCGGGAAGAGACCCGCGACGGCGACCGTCGAACCCGCAAGGAGGAGGAGCTGCTTGCGTCGAAATCTGAGGGGAGGAGTGGTGCGAACGGATGTGCTTCCCATGGGGACCTTCCTGGTGCCGCGGATGCGGGCGCGCGCGAGTATGCGAGCCCGGCTGAGACTAGATGAACGCCGGGAAACTTATTGGGGGTTGCACTCTGCTCGGCAAAAGCGCACTGTTGGTAGCCGTTCCCGGTCAGAGGCTGCGCGCGGCAGCGGCGAAGACTGCCGACGCGGTCCTGCCGAGCGCCTCCGTGTGCAGCTGCCATTGCTGCCAGAACAGGGGCACCGAGATCGACGCGCCAGGGTCGATCTCGACGAGCGAGGCATCGTCGCCTCTCTGGAGATCCGGCACCAGGCCCCACCCGAAGCCGAGGCGAATGGCCCGCACGAAGTCTGCCGAGGACGGCACGAAATGGCAGGGCGGGCCTGCCGGGTCGACGCCGATCCCGCGCAGATAGCGCTCCTGGAGCCTGTCGACTCGGTCGAAGACCACAACCGGCGCGTGCGCGAGCACCCCTCCCGAGTTCCGAGCGCTCCCCGTGAACCAGCGTTCCACGAAGTCCGGCGATGCCATCGGCGTGTAGCGCATCGCTCCGAGGAGCGCGGAGGTGCAGCCTTGCACGGGGACCGGGTCAGCGGTGATCGCGGCGGTGACGGCGCCCCGCCTGAGGAGGTCCGTGGTGTGCGCCTCGTCGGCTCGGTGCAGATCGAAGGCGATCTCCCCGGCCAACGGTGCGAGGGCGGGGAGCAGCCAGGTCGCCAGCGAGTCGGCGTTGACGGCGATCGGCAACCGCTCGAGCGAGGGCGGCTCCTCCGCGGCTCCAGGAGTGGCCCCGGATGCTCCACCCACTCGCCCGAGGACACTCGAGGCCTCCCTGCCGAGCGCATCCACCTGCCGTGCGAGGCGGAGGAGCACCTCGCCCGATTCGGTCGGCACGACCGGCTTGCTGCGTTGGAGCAGCACGCGCCCGGTCTCGCTCTCCAGAGACTTGATGCGCTGGCTGATCGCCGAGGGCGTGACCCGCAGCTCCCGGGCGGCCGCCTCGAACGTGCCCGTCTCGACGGCGGATCGAAGCGCGGCGAGCCGCTGAGGGTCGAACGCGTGCGGGGAATCAGGCATGAAGCAATGCTAATGATTCACAAGAAACATGAGCTGGACCATCGCCGTGGGCACGAATACGGTCGCACCATGACCCCGGACCTGCTCCCCCTGCTCGCTGGCTTCGGCTTCGGCCTGTCGCTCATCGTCGCGATCGGCGCACAGAACGCGTTCGTGCTGCGCCAGGGACTGCTCCGCACGCATGTCCTCGCCGTGGTCGCCGTGTGCGCCCTCTCCGACGCGCTCCTCATCCTGCTCGGCATCGGGGGCGCCGGCATCGTCTTCACCGCGCTCCCCTGGCTGACGACCGTGGTCCGCATCGGGGGTGCCGCGTTCCTCCTCGGCTACGCGGTGCTCGCGGCCCGCCGCGCCGTCAGGCCGAAGGCACTGGATGCGGACGAACCACGCGTCTCGGCCGGCCTGCTCCCGACGCTGCTCACGGCACTCGCACTCACCTGGTTGAACCCGCACGTCTACCTCGACACGGTGGTCCTGCTCGGGTCGGTCGCGAACACCCACGGCGATGCACGCTGGCTCTTCGGCGCGGGGGCGGCACTCGGCAGCATCGTCTGGTTCACAGCACTGGGCTACGGAGCCAGGCTCCTGCAGCCGGTCTTCGCGCGCCCCGCCGCGTGGCGCATCCTCGACGCCATCATCGCCGTGGTGATGGCTGGCATCGCCGCCTCCTTGCTGCTTGGACTCTGACCCAAGCAAACCGCCGACACCTCCAGCTGCAGCTTTTGTACTGTCGAGCAGGTACAAGATCTTGTACCCTCGAAGAGAAACAAGATATTGACGACTCCCGAAGGAGGCGCAGATGAGCCCGCTGTTCTTGATCCTGATGCTCGACCTGGTCACATTCGTGCCGGCGGCAGTGCTTGCCCTCTGGCTGAGCTTCACCCCCTGGGTGCGCTCTCGAGTGCACATCCCCACAGCAACCCCGGGTCTGCCGCGCTCACGCCCGGATGCGCTGGCCAGCCTGACCCTCGGCATGGCCGCCCTGCTGGCCGCCCTCGTCGCGTTTGTGCCCTTCATCGAGGGCATGCTGCCCGACTGGCTCACGCTCAACTCGGACCCGTTCGACTTCCGCTGGCACGACTTCTCTCGAGAGCTCATCGTCGGCAGCCTCGCCCTCATCGTGGTCGCCCTGATCCTCACGGTGTTCCGCAGCACACCTCGCGCTGCGGTTCCGCCTTCCGGGCCGCGCGGGTTGCGGACCTACGTCCCGGGTCGCGGGCTCGCGACCCTCGCCGCGGCTCTCGCTGCGCTTCTCCTCCTGACCGTGTTCGCGGGCTCGATCTCGAGCGCGGATGAGGACGGCCGCCACACGCTGTTCGTCATCGAGACGGGTGGGCAGTTCTCCGCTGCATCGGGGCGCTTCTACGGGTGGGCGTATGGCGTTCCGGCAGCGATCGCGGCCGTCGCCCTCTTCGCGGCAACCGTGTTCGCACTGCACGCCAATGCGACCCGCACCTTTCTCGAGCCGCAGAGCGTCGAGTGGGAGAGCCGAGCGCGTCGGGCGCTCGCAACGCGCATCCTCTGGTTCTCGATCGGGATCCTCGTCTTCGTGCTCGGCAGCTGCGCACTCCGGATGGGAGGCGCGGCCGGTGCGCAGCTGAGCGCGCCCGACTACTCCTGGGGCACGAGCATGGCCGCCTTCGAGCCGGTGCTCACGTGGGGCGGCCGCCTGCTCCGCGGCGTCGGCCTCGCGGTGCTCCTGCTCGTCGGCTTCACGCACCGGACCGGTCGGGGGCGACGATGAGCGAGGGCACGTCGGAGCAGGTCGCGGCCCACTTCCGGGGGCTGATCCTGGCGGGCCGGATCGGCGCGGGTGAACGACTGCCGACCGTTCGCCAGACTGCCAGGGACTTCGGTGTTGCGCTCGGCACCGCGGCGCGGGCCTACCGGCTGCTCGAGGCGGAGGGCACGATCGTCACACGCGGAGCCGCGGGCACCCGGGTCGCGGACCAGCCCTCGACACTGCCAGGTGCCGTCACCGCGAAGCTGCGGGCCGCCGTCCAGGAAGCATTGCGCTCAGGCACGTCGCAGACGGAGATCATGAACGCGCTGACGGCGATCTGGGACTCCGAGCAGTAGCTACCGCTCCCCGATGCCACACCCGCGTCACGTCCCGCAAACTCCCCAGCCGCGAGCGCTATCGTCGGCCCAGTCAAGGAAGATCCCGACCGGAAGGCCAACGATGAGCGACCAGAAGATTTCCCACGACGCCGACGGCGAAGAGAAGCCGAACGGCCTCGGCGAAGACGGGACGATTCCCGACTCCGACGATGGAGTCGCCGTCGGGTACGACCCGGACGCCTCCACCTTCGAGCCCGAAGAGGACTGACACCGGCCACCCAGCCGGTTGATGCTGTGGCCCGCGACGCTCCGGCGACGCGGGCCATCTGCGTCGAGACTCACGGGCTCCACGCATCCGGACCCCCGCGGCTTCCCAGGACGAGCCCACAGGCTCGCAGGATGAGCCAGCAGATGCACGATCACGAAGACAGCCTCTCCACGGACGAGCAGCTCGAGAAGGACACCGCTTACTCCCCCGGAAGCGAGACCGAGACGCAGGCGAAGCAGGAGACCGGCACCGCACGGGTCGACGAGGTCGATGGGCGCCTCGACGGCGACATCGACACCGACAAGGTGAATGTGCGGCCGGGCACGGGCGGGCCAGACGATGTCGGCGATATCGACGCGGAGGGCATCGAGTTCCCCAGCGCTGAAGAGGCGAGCCGAGCGGCTCCCTCGGACAGCTAGACCTCCTCGGGCCGCTAGCCCTTCTCGGCCAGCGAGGCCGAGGCGGGGCCGTCCGGCCGCAGCACCAGCCGGTACCCCATGCCGGCCTCCGTCAGGAGGTGGCGAGGCTCGGACGGCACCGGCTCGAGCTTCTTGCGCAGCTGCGACATGTACAGCCGGAGGTATCCGGTGTCGGTGACATGCTCGGAGCCCCAGATGCTCGTGAGCAGCATCTGCCTCGTCACGAGCCTCCCCGCGTTGCGCACCAGCAGTTCGAGTACCTGCCACTCCGTCGGGGTGAGGCGCACGTGCACCGCCTCGCCCCCTCCCGTGCGCACGACGCTCTTCGCGGCGAGGTCGACGGACACGTCGCCGAACGCGACGACGGGCTCGGCGTCGCCCTGCGGCACCCGACGGGACAGGGCACGGATGCGCGCGAGCAGCTCGTCGACGGAGAACGGCTTCGTGACGTAGTCGTCGGCGCCGGCATCGAGCGCATCCACCTTGTCGCCAGCCCCGCTGCGCCCGGAGACGACGAGAATCGGCGCGTCCGACCAGCCGCGGATGGCTTGGATCACTTCGAGCCCGTCGACCTCGGGCATCCCGAGGTCGAGGAGGTACAGGTCCGGGCGGCGCTCGGCCGCGATCGAGACGGCCTCCGTTCCGTTGCGGGCGACGAGCACCTCGTACCCCTTGGCGGTGAGGGTGATGCGCAGTGCGCGCAGCAGCTGCGGGTCGTCGTCGGCGATCAGGATCTTCATGCGCGGTCTCCCTGGATCTGCTCGGGCGGGTTCCCGGTGACAGGCAGCGTCACGACCATCGTGAGCCCTCCTCCTGGGGTGTCCTCCGGCACCAGTGTGCCGTGCATCCCCTCCACGAACCCCTTCGAGATGGCGAGGCCAAGCCCGAGGCCCGTCGAGTTGTCGGTGTCGCCGAGGCGCTGGAAGGGCACGAACACGTCGTCGCGGCGTTCGGCGGGGATTCCGGGCCCCCGGTCGATGACCCTGATCTGCACGCTCCCGCCGAACTCGCTCGTCGCGAGCCGCACGCGGCGGTTCGGTGGCGAGTGGCGGACCGCGTTGGCGAGGAGGTTCACGAGCACCCGCTGCAGGAGGGCCGGGTCGGCGGCGACGGATGCGGCGCTCGAGTCGAGCGCCAGCTCCACGTCGTCCGGGCCGAGCTGCAGCTCGTCGAGCGCGGGCACGATCACGTCGGCGGGGTCGGTCGGCATGACCGACACCGCGAGTGCCCCGGACTGCAATCGACTGACGTCGAGGAGGTCGGTGACGAGAGCGGCGAGCGTGCCGAGGCTCTCGTCCGCGGTCTCGAGGAGCTCATCACGGTCGGCTGCCGCGAGTTCCTCGCCCGCCGAACGCAGGCCGCTGACGGCCGCCGTCGCCGAGGCGAGGGGCCGCCTCAGGTCGTGGCTGAGGGCGGACAGGAGCGCCCGTCTGACCTTGTCGGAGGCGGCGAGCGGGGCCACCTCGTCTGCCGCGTCCCGCAGGTCGCTGTGCTCCAGAGCCGCACCGAGCTGGGCGACGATGACCATCAGGAGGCGACGCTCAGAGGCATCGAGCTCGCGCCCGTGCAGCTCGAGTCGCGCGCCAGCCCCGTCCGACGTCCCGGCACTCACTGGGATGACCGCGTGGCGGTTCCCGCGCACCGGCTCTCCGCAGCTCGCGAGCACAAGCGGGTCACTCTCGCTGGCCTCGCCTCGAGCATCCACGAGTCGCACGCCTGCGAGCCCGAACGCCTCCCGTGTCCGCTCGACCAGCGCCTGCAGGGCACTCTGCCCGCGCAGCACGCTGCCGGCGACCGTCTGCAGCAGCTGCGACTCCGCGGCGGCCCTCCTCGCCTCCCGCGCCCTCCTGGCCGCCCTGTCGACGACGAGGCTCACGAGCGTCGCGATGACCACGTAGAGGACGATCGCGACGAGGTGGCTCGGCTCCGTGATGAGGACTGTGCCGAACGGGGCGACGAAGAAGAAGTCGAGCGTGACCCCCGAGAGCACGGCGGCGAAGAGCGCGGGCCACAGCCCACCGATGAGGGCGACCGTGACGACGAGGAGCTGATAGCTGAGCGCGTGCGTCGTGAACGAGTCGACGCTGCCGAGCGACGCCAGAAGCCAGGTGAGCAGTGGTCCAGCGACCAGGGCGAGCGCCAGCCCCGCGATGCGGCGACACATCGTGAGCGCACCGCCGAGTCGCGGCAGCCTGAGGCCGCCACCGGCGCGCGCGTGGTTCACGATGTGCACGTCGATGCTGCCCGCCTCGCGGGTCACCGCGCTCCCGACGCTCGGTCCAGTGAGCAGCGCAGCCAGACGATTGCGGCGACTCACGCCGATGACCAGCTGGGTCGCGTTGACCGAGCGCGCGAACTCGATGAGCGCCGCCGGGACATCCTCGCCGACGACCTGGTGGTACGTTCCGCCGAGCTCTTCGACGAGCGCCCGCTGCCGTGCGAGGTGCGCTGGGTCACCGGCGCGAAGACCGTCCTGGCTCGTGACATGCAGCGCCAGCAGCTCCCCGCTGCCCGACCTCGCGGCGATGCGGGCGCCGCGGCGCAGCAGGGTCTCGCCCTCCGCGCCACCGGTGATCGTCACGACGACTCGCTCGCGCGCCTCCCACGTGGTGTCGATGCCCTGCTCGGCGCGGTAGCTCTGCAGGGACTGGTCGACCTCATCGGCGAGCCACAGCAGCGCCAGCTCCCGGAGCGCCGTGAGGTTGCCGAGACGGAAGTAGTTGGAGAGCGCGGCGTCGACACGCTCCGCCGGGTAGACGAGACCTCCCGCGAGCCGATCGCGCAGCGCTTGCGGCGAGAGGTCAACCACCTGCACCTGGTCGGCGAGGCGAAGCACCTGGTCGGGGATCGTCTCCCGCTGCGGTGCGCCCGTGATCTGCTCGACGACGTCGCCCAGCGACTCGACGTGCTGGATGTTCACCGTCGAGAGCACGTCGATTCCGGCTTCGAGGAGCTCCTCGACGTCCTCCCAGCGCTTGGCGTTGCGCGAACCTGGGGCGTTCGTGTGGGCGAGCTCGTCGACGAGGGCGATCTCGGGACTGCGCTCGAGCACGGCGTCAACGTCCATCTCCGAGAGCGTCACGCCGCGGTGGAGGGACTCAGCACGCTGCAGCACCTCGAGCCCGTCTGCTGCGGCAGCCGTCGCGGCCCGGCCGTGGGTCTCGACGACCGCGACGACGACATCCTGTCCCGCTTCGCGCATCCGCCTGCCCTCGTTGAGCATTGCGAACGTCTTCCCCACGCCAGGGGCGGCGCCGAGCAGCACCCGCAGCCGTCCGCGCTTCGCCATGACTCAGCGCTCCTTCGTATCCATGGTCGGGGCCTGCAGCTCGACCAGGGCCTGGTTGAGTTCGAGCACGTTGACGCTCGCCTCCCCGAGGAAGCCGAGGAAGGGGCTGGTCGTGTGCGCTGCGACCAGAGTACGGACGTCCGCCTCCGCGATCCCGCGAGCCTCGGCCACGCGTGCAACCTGCAGAGCGGCGTACTCGGGGCTGATCTGCGGGTCGAGGCCGGATGCGGACGCCGTGACGGCATCCACGGGCACCTCGGCGAGCGAGACGCCGTTGAGCTCTGCGACTTGGCGGCGCCGCTCGTCGATGGCCGCGACGAGCTCCGGGTTCTCGGGCCCCAGGTTCGAGCCGGAGGAGGCGCCCGAGTCGTAGCCGTCGCCCGCGGCCGATGGACGCGACTGGAAGAACTCGGGAAGCGGGTTGCCCTCGGCATCCGTGAAGGACTGCCCGATGAGGCTGGACCCGATGCTCGTGCCGTCGTCGTCGTGCAGCTGGGAGCCGTTCGCCTGGGCTCCGAGCGCGAGCTGCCCGATGCCCGTGATGACCAGGGTGTAGCCGACGCCGAGCACGAGCGTGAAGAGGAGCATCGCCCGCACGGCGACCCAGGTGGTGCGCGCCGTAGCGCGAGTTGAGGAGTTCAAGGTGGAGTCCTGTCAGATCAGTCGGGGCGGTGGTGGCGGGGAGGTCAGAAACCGGGGATGAGGCGCACGACGAGGTCGATGAGCCAGATCCCGACGAACGGCGCGACGATGCCGCCAGCCCCGTACACGAGGAGGTTCCGGCCCAGCGTGCTCGCGGCGTTCGCCGGCCGGTATTTCACGCCCCGAAGCGCGAGCGGCACGAGCAGCACGATCACGATGGCGTTGAAGACGATCGCCGAGAGCACGGCCGAGGCGGGCGAGTGGAGACCCATGATGTTCAGGACCCCGAGACCGGGGTACACGCCCATGAACATGGCCGGGATGATCGCGAAGTACTTGGCGATGTCGTTCGAGATGGAGAACGTGGTGAGCGCGCCGCGGGTGATGAGGAGCTGCTTGCCGATGCGCACGACGTCGATGAGCTTCGTCGGGTCGGAGTCGAGGTCGACCATGTTGCCCGCCTCCTTCGCCGCGGACGTGCCCGTGTTCATCGCGACGCCCACATCGGCCTGCGCGAGCGCCGGCGCATCGTTGGTGCCGTCACCCGTCATCGCGACGAGGTTGCCGCCGTCCTGCTCGCGGCGGATGTAGGCGAGCTTCTGCTCCGGCGTCGCCTCGGCCAGAAAGTCGTCGACTCCGGCCTCCTTGGCGATGGCGGCCGCCGTGAGCGGGTTGTCGCCCGTCACCATGACGGTGCGGATGCCCATCGACCGCAGCTCCGCGAAGCGCTCGCTGAGGCCCTCCTTGACGATGTCCTTGAGGTGGACGACGCCGAGCACGCGCCCGGCGACCGAGCCGGTGCCTCCGACGGCGCCGGGGCCGGGCGCATCCATCACGGCGACGACGAGCGGGGTGCCTCCGCTCTGCGAGATGCGGTTCGTGGCGTCCTCGAGCTCCTCGAGCCGCGAGGCCTCGAGCGGCGCGCCCTGGTCGGCGAGCCAGGCCGTCACCGCGGACCCGGCACCCTTGCGGATGCGCGCGCCGTCAGGCAGGTCGAGTCCCGACATGCGGGTCTGCGCCGTGAACGGGACGACCTCGCCCTGCGCCTCACGCGGTTGATCGGCCAGTTCGATCCCCTCCTGGCGGGCGAGCTCGACGATGGAGACCCCCTCAGGGGTCGGGTCGGCCAGCGAGGAGAGGGCAGCGGCGCGGACCAGTTCCTGCTCGCCCGCGGCGTGCATCCGCACGAACTCGGATGCCCGCCGGTTGCCGTAGGTGATGGTGCCGGTCTTGTCGAGCAGCAGCGTCGTCACGTCGCCGGCGGCCTCGACGGCCCGCCCGGACATCGCGAGCACGTTGCGCTGCACGAGCCGGTCCATGCCCGCGATGCCGATCGCCGACAGCAGCGCTCCGATGGTGGTCGGAATGAGACACACGAGCAGGGCGATGAGGACCGTGATGCTGACGGGCTTCGCCGTGTACGAGGCGATCGGGTTGAGCGTCAGCGCGACGACCACGAACACGATCGAGAGGGACGCGAGGAGGATGGAGAGCGCGATCTCGTTGGGTGTCTTCTGCCGGGATGCTCCCTCGACGAGGGCGATCATCCGGTCGACGAACGTCTCGCCCGGCTTCGAGGTGATGCGAACCACGATGCGGTCGGAGAGCACGCGAGTGCCCCCGGTCACGGCGCTGCGGTCGCCACCGGACTCGCGAATGACGGGGGCCGACTCGCCCGTGATGGCCGACTCATCCACGGAGGCGATCCCCCAGATGATGTCGCCGTCGCCCGGGATCAGCTCCCCCGCGGCGACGACGACGACGTCTCCGAGGGTGAGGTCAGCCGAGGAGACCTCGACGGTGCTCCCGCGCTCTGCCCCCGGGTCGCCGGCCTGGTCGTAGCCGCCCACCCGGTGAGCCGCGGTGCTGGTCCTGGTCTGCCGGAGGGTCTCGGCCTGCGCCTTGCCCCGCCCCTCGGCGACCGACTCGGCGAGGTTCGCGAAGAGCACCGTCAGCCACAGCCAGACGGCGATGGCGATGGTGAACGAGGCGGGGATCTGCGTACCGCCGGAGTCAGCCGGACCGCCTAGGAAAGGCTCAGCGATCGCGAGCGCCGTCGTGAACGCCGCTCCGACCCACACGATGAACATGACCGGGTTGCGCCATTGCGCTCGAGGGTCGAGCTTGCGGAACGCGCCGGGCAGCGACGCCATGATTGGGATGCTCTGCATGATCAGGAGAGTCCTTCTGCGAGGGGGCCCAGCGCGAGCACTGGGAAGTAGGTGAGGGCCGTGATGAGGACGCTCACGCCGGTGAGCAGCCCGATGAACTGCGGGCGGTGCGTCGGCAGGGTGCCGACGGTGGCCGGCACCTTGTCCTGCGCGGCGAGCGAGCCGGCGAGCGCCAGCACGAACACGATGGGGACGAAGCGGCCGAGCAGCATGACGGTGCCGAGGGCCGTGTTGAGCCATGGCGTGTTCGCGGTCAGGCCGGCGAACGCCGATCCGTTGTTGTTGGCGGCCGAGGTGAAGGCGTAGAGCACCTCGGAGAGGCCGTGCACGCCCGGGTTCCAGATGGACGTCGACTGCACGTCCTCGCGGATGCCCGGGATGGCGAAGCTCAGGGCGACTCCCGTGAGCACGAGGACGGGCGTGACCAGGATGTAGAGGCTCGCGAGCTTGATCTCTCGCGGCCCGATCCGCTTGCCGAGGTACTCCGGGGTGCGCCCGATGAGGAGGCCGGCGATGAACACCGCGATGATCGCCAGCACGAGCATGGCGTACAGGCCGGAGCCGACGCCGCCTGGCGCGATCTCGCCGAGCATCATGTTCAGCATCGGGAGGAGGCCGCCGAAGGCCGTGTAGGAGTCGTGCATGGAGTTGACGGCACCGGTCGACGTGCCAGTGCTCGTGGTGGCGAAGAGCGTCGAGCCGATGATGCCGAAGCGCTGCTCCTTGCCCTCCATCGCTCCCCCTGCGGCCTCGGGCGCTGCGCCGAAGCCCGCGCTCTCGACGGCGGTGAGCACGGCGAACGACACGGTGAAGAGCGTGGCCATGACGGCGAGCACGGCGAGCCCCTGGCGGCGGTCGCCGACCATCCGCCCGAAGGTCCGAGGCAGCGAGAACGGGATCGCGAGCATGAGGACGATCTGCAGCAGGTTCGTCGCAGCGCTCGGGTTCTCGAACGGATGCGCCGAGTTCGCGTTGAAGAAGCCGCCTCCGTTGGTGCCGACGAGCTTGATCGCCTCCTGGGACGCGACAGGGCCACCCGGGATGGACTGTGTTGCCCCGGCGAGCGTCGCGATGTCGGTGAACCCGTTGAAGTTCTGGATGACGCCGCCCGCGAGCAGCGCGAGCGCGGCGAGGGTCGACATGGGCAGCAGGACTCGGACGGTGC
Source organism: Pseudoclavibacter sp. VKM Ac-2867 (assembly GCF_015351275.1). NCBI lineage: Bacteria > Bacillati > Actinomycetota > Actinomycetes > Micrococcales > Microbacteriaceae > Pseudoclavibacter > Pseudoclavibacter sp. VKM Ac-2867. The sequence continues at coordinate 135,585 of NZ_JADKSL010000007.1, read as the reverse complement.
CCCGCACGAGGTCGACCCAGAAGTTGCCGAGCGTGCCGCTGCGCGTGGCGGCGAAACCGCGCACGAGGGCGATCGCGACGGCCAGACCGACCGCGGCGGAGACGAAGTTCTGCACGGTGAGCGCCGACAGCTGGACGGTGTAGCCGAGCGTGAGCTCCGGAGAGTACGACTGCCAGTTCGTGTTCGTGACGAACGAGACTGCCGTGTTGAAGGAGAGGGGCTCGGACGGCGCCGGCAGCCCAAGCGAGTAGGGCAGCCATTGCTGGGTGCGCTGCAGCAGGTAGACGAGGAGCACGCCGACCGCGGAGAAGATGAGCACTCCGCGGAGGTACGACTGCCAGGTCTGCGGGGAGGCGGGGTCGACGCCCACGAGCCGGTACGCGGCCCGCTCAAGACGCCAGTCCTTCTCTGAGGTGTAGACCCAGGCGAGGTAGTCGCCGAGGGGGCGGTGGAGTGCCGCGAGGATGAGCGCGAGCGTCAGGAACGCGAGGGATGCCATGAGCACAGGAGATCCGTCCATCAGAAGCGCTCCGGTTTCAGGAGTGCCACGACGAGATAGACGATGGCGGCGATGCCGAGGGCGACCGCGACGATGTCGAAGACGATCACAGTTTCTCCATCGCCTTGCCGAGCAGGCCGATGGTGGCGAAGAGGGCGAGCACGCCCGCGACGAAGACGACGTCAAGCACTTGGGCTCCGTTCGGAGGTCAGCGGCCGAGCCGAGGCGGCTGGGCTGCACGCCGTGAGGCGCAGTGCTCGATACAACTCCTCTCAGAGCGCCTGCAAGGTCGTCCTAACGGAACCCATACGAGGTGGATGCTCTTCCTTACAGAACGCCGATGCCGCCTCGCAGCTTGCACCGCGATGATGGGGGCCGGCACCCGACGCGGTGCCGAGGAGGCAGGGCTTTGACCGATGAACGTACTGGTGATGGGCGCGACGGGATACATCGGCAGCCGAGTGATACCGGTCCTGCTCGACGCGGGCATGGAGGTCACGGCCGGCGCCCGCAAGCCGGGCGACCTCGACGCGTTCTGGTGGGCCGAGCGGGTGCGCCGGGTCGAGCTCGACGTGCTCGATGAGGCCTCCGTCGCGTCAGCGGTGACGGGTGACGTCGACGCCATCCTCTACCTCGTGCACGGCATGGCGAGCGACGACTTCCGCGAGGCGGATCTCGAGGCGGCGCGGCTCGTGCGCGCGGCCGCTGATCGCTCTGGAGTTCGACGCATCGTGTACGTCTCCGGCATCATCCCGCCCGTCGCGGAGGAGGTGCTCTCGGAGCACCTCACTTCGCGCCTCGAGGTCGAGCGCGAGCTCCACGAGGCGGACGCGGTGGTCGTCACCCTGCGAGCCGCCATGGTCCTCGGCGCGAGCTCCACGAGCTTCGAGCTCATGTCGCAGCTCGCCGCGCGGCTGCCCGTGACCGTGGTGCCTGCGTGGATGCAGAGCGACGTCGAGCCCATCGCGGTGGTTGACCTTGCCAGGGCCGTGAGCGGCGCGCTGACCGCCGACGTCTCAACGCGCGCCTACTCCGTCGGCGGCGGCGAGCAACTCCCCTACCCGAGGCTCATCGACCGCTACGCCGACACCGTCGAGAAGCGCCGGCCGCAGGTCATCCTGCCTGGGCTGCCCGAGTCCCTGGTCGCGAGGCTCGCGACACTGATCACCGATGTGCCGTCCTCGACCGTGACGTCGCTCATGGAGAGCCTTCGCGAGGACATGGTCGCCGACGACGACACGTGGATCGCCGAGCTCCTCCCGGAGGACGCCGAGCGCCCGCTGTCTGTCGACGAGGCCCTGCGTCGCTCCGTCGCGCAGCCCGACCTCACCGTTCCCGCGTCGCAGCGAGACCCGATGGGGCGGCTCCCCGGCGACCCCTCCTGGGCGGCGGCTACCGACTGAGCAGCTTCCACGTCGACGGCAGCAGCGCACTGACGGCCGCGATCTTGATGGCATCGCCGATGAGGAACGGCACGACCCCGAGCGCGAGGGCGGTGCCGAGATCGACGCCGAGCGAGACCGCGAGCCACGGCACGCCGGCCGCGTAGACGAGGAGGGTGCCGAGCACCGAGGCGCCGACTGTGGACGCGATGTGGCGGTCGGCGCGGCGACGGGCAAGCGCACCTACGGCGACGGCGGCCAGCACGTAGCCGATGATGTAGCCGAACGAAGGGAACAGCACGCCGGAGGCCCCGTCGGCGAAGATGGGCGCGCCAAGAGCTCCGAGCGCGAGGTACAGGCCGGCGCTCGCCGCGGCCCGTGCGGGGCCGAGGGATGCGCCGGTCAGCAGCACGGCGAAGGTCGCGAGCGAGACGGGCACTGGCGTGAACGGCAGCGGGACGACGATGAAGCCGGCCGCAATGAGGAACAGCGTGCCGCCGAGCACGAGCGCGACGTTGAGGAGCTGAACTTCGGCACGGGTACGGGCGCTGACCCCACGGCCAGAACCGGCCCCGGCCACGAGATCGGCGAGGACGCGGGGCACGGCGCCGTTGGCGGGACGCCCGGCAGCTGTGGTCGATTCGGTGCTCATAGGGGGTAGGACCTTTCTCTCGAATCTCCTGAACAGTGTTCAGTGAACAGTGTTCAGTAGATTAGCGCCATGACACCCCGTGGTCCAGCCGAAGGCGCCTCACGTGACGCCGCACGCACACCCGCGAGCAGCCACGAGAAGCTCAGCCGCACCGAGATCGTCACCACGGCCCTCGAGGTACTGGACGAGCACGGCCTGCCGAACCTCTCCATGCGGCGCATCAGCGACTACCTCGAGGTGCAGCCGAGCGCGCTCTACTGGCACTTCCCCAACAAGCAGTCGCTGCTCGCGGCCGTGAGCGACCGCATCCTGCGCTCACTCACCACCGAGACGTGGCTCTTCCCGGGCAAAGGAGTCGAGCCCGGAACACAGCAGACCCGTACCCTCGCACTGCAGCTTCGCACCGCGCTCCTCTCGCGCAGGGACGGCGCCGAACTCGTCTCGAGTTCGTTCGCGCTCGGCCTGCTGAGTGTCGACCTGGTGCGGATGACCTCCGGCGCGGCCCAGAGCGACTTCACCCTCGAGGGCGCGGGCAGTCGCACGTGCGCCGAAGCGGTCGTGCACTACACGATCGGGCAGGCCTTCCACGAACAGCAGCGGACCCACGCCGCGGAGGTCGGCGCCCTCCAGGCTCGCACCCAGGACCCACTCGAGCCCCAGGATCCCACCGAGCGCTTCACGGCAGGCCTCGACCTGATCCTCGCCGGAGCCGCGGCGCTCGCGAAGGGCGAGACGAGCACCGCCCTCTAGGCGAAGTCGACGTGCTGCAGCACCCACGTGTGCATCGCGACAGCCGCAGCCGCTGACGCGTTGATCGAGCGAGTCGAGCCGAACTGCGAGATCTCCAGCACAGCATCCGACACCTCGACAGCCTCCGCCGACACCCCTGGGCCCTCCTGACCGAACAGCAGCACGCACCGCTCCGGCAGCTCGTAGGTCTCGATGGGCACGCAGCCAGGCACGTTGTCGATGGCGAGCACGGGCATACCCTCGCTTCTCGCCCAGGCGATGAACGCCTCGACCGTCTCGTGGTGCACGACGTGCTGGTACCGATCAGTGACCATGGCACCCCGCTTGTTCCAGCGGCGCTTGCCGACGATATGCACCGTATCGGCGGCGAACGCGTTCGCGCTGCGCACGATCGAGCCGATGTTCATGTCGTGCTGCCAGTTCTCGATCGCGACGTGGAACGCGTGACGCTTCGTGTCGAGGTCGGCGACGATCGCATCCATCGACCAGTACCGGTAGCGGTCGATCACGTTCCTGCGGTCGCCGTGCTCGAGCAGCTCCGCGTCGAACCACGGCCCCTCGGGCCATTCCTCGCGCCCACCAGGCCAGGGGCCGACCCCGTGAGGGGCGTCGTCTTCGCTGCCGAACTGCTGCTGTTCACTCACCGCAACAGCCTAGGCGCGCCGAGCTCGCAGCGGCGAACGTGGCGTACACTCCACTTAGAGTCGAACTGACCTTAAGTAGGCGCCGTTCCGGCAACACCACCAGCAGAGAAGAGAGCAGCGGATGACCGCCACCAACGCGACCCTCGCCGTCTCCACGGTGATCTTCGCGCTGCGCCCTTCCCCGCCCTCGTCGCACCGGGCGCCAGCGCCCACGATCTGGGTCCCGCTCGTGCGCCGTCAGCGCCAGCCGTTCATCGACCTCCTCGCCCTCCCAGGCGGACCGCTCGGCGACGAAGACCTCGGCGCCGCCGCCTCGCGCACCCTCTTCGAGACGATGCGCCTCGCGCCCAAGTACCTCGAGCAGCTCTACGCCTTCGGCGACGCCGACCGCGTCTTCGGCAACGACCCCCGCGTCGTCTCCGTCGTCTACTGGGCGCTCGTGGGCGGCGAGGAGGCGAGCTCCGCCCGCCTCGGAGACAACGTGCGCTGGCACCCCATCGACGACCTCCCGCCCCTCGCCTTCGACCACCGGCGCATCATCGACTACGCCCTCTGGCGGCTCAGGAACAAGGTCGAGTACAGCTCGATCGCGCACAGCTTCCTCGGCGAATCGTTCACCCTCGCCCAGCTGCGGGAGGTCTACGAGGCAGTGCTCGGCAGACCGCTCGACGCCGCCAACTTCCGCCGCGACATGCTCGCCTCGAAGTCCCTCACCGAGACCGGAGAGACCCTCGCCGGCACCCGGCACCGACCCCCGAAGCTCTACCGGTACAACGAGGCTTCCGCCCCGGCCGGCGAGAGCACCCCCGCGAAGAAAGACGCAAGCCATGACCACGACCGCCTCAGTGCACACCACGATCACGCGCATCCAGAACGGCAAGCAGGCGGGCGAGAGCTGCTCGCCGGAGCTCGTGAAGTCCCCGTGGGTGTTCGACCTGCAAGTGCCGTCCTACGGGCCTGGGGCGTCAATGGCCGACCGGCTTCCGCCCGCGGCGCCCAGGCAGGAACTCCTGCCGGAGGAGTACCGGACCGCGAGTGACGAGGAGATCCACGACCGCATCCTCGCTGCCAAGGCCACGCTCGGCGACCGAGTCGTGACCCTCGGCCACTTCTACCAGCGAGACGAGGTCGTGCAGTACGCCGACTTCATCGGCGACTCCTTCCAGCTCGCGAACGCCGCCAAGGCGAAGCCGGAGGCAGAAGCCATCGTGTTCTGCGGCGTGCACTTCATGGCGGAGACCGCCGACATCGTGTCGGCACCGGAGCAGGCCGTCATCCTCCCGAACCTCGCGGCCGGATGCTCCATGGCCGACATGGCCGACAGCGACTCCGTCGAAGAGTGCTGGGAGCAGCTCACCGAGCTCTACGGCACGGAGCCGGACGCCAACGGCCGCGTGCCCGTCATCCCCGTCACCTACATGAACTCCTCCGCCGAGCTCAAGGCGTTCTGCGGCCGCAACGGCGGCATCGTCTGCACCTCCTCCAACGCCGAGACGGTGCTCACGTGGGCCTTCGAGCGCGGCCAGCGGGTGCTCTTCTTCCCCGACCAGCACCTCGGCCGCAACACCGCGAAGGCCATGGGCGTGCCCACCTCGGAGATGCCGCTGTGGAACTCGCGCCGCCCCCTCGGCGGGCAGACCCCGGAGTCGCTCGACGCCGCCAGGGTGATCCTCTGGAACGGCTTCTGCTCCGTCCACAAGCGCTTCACCGTCGCGCAGATCGAGAAGGCCCGCGCCGAGTACCCCGAGGTGCGCGTCATCGTGCACCCCGAGTGCCCCATGGCGATCGTCGACGCCGCCGACGAGTACGGCTCCACCGACTACATCACGAAGGCCATCGCGGCCGCCCCAGACGGGTCGGTGTTCGCGATCGGCACCGAGATCAACCTCGTGCAGCGCCTCGCCGCCGAGTACCCCCAGCACACCATCTTCTGCCTCGACCCCGTCGTGTGCCCCTGCTCGACGATGTACCGCATCCACCCCAGCTACATCGCCTGGGTGCTCGAGGGGCTCGTCGCGGGCGAGGTGCGCAACCAGATCAGCGTCCCCGTCCACATCGCCGAGCCCGCCAGGGTCGCCGTCGAGCGGATGCTCGCGGCAAGGCCAGACACCACGATGGCGTCCTGACATGGCCCGGGAGGCCGGGCCCCTGCGGGTCCTCGTCATCGGGAGCGGCATCGCCGGCCTGACCGCCGCCCTCGCCGCCTGCGCAGACGGCCACGACGTGAGCGTCGTCACAAAGTCGACACTCGATGACACCGCCACGTCCCACGCCCAGGGCGGCATCGCGGCGGTACTCGGCACCGGCACCGGCACCGGCACCGAGCGTGACGGCGACGACAGCGTCGAGTCGCACGTCCGCGACACCGTCGCGGCCGGTGCCGGCCTCGGCGACCGGCGCGCCATCGAGGTGCTCTGCCGTTCCGCGGAGGCGCGCATCCTCGAGCTGATCGCGCTCGGCACCCGCTTCGACCGGGAACCCGCCGGCGCGCTCGCCCGGGGCCTGGAGGCCGCGCATTCGCACGCCCGCATCCTGCACGCGTTCGGCGATGCCACGGGGCGCGAGATCCAGCGCGCGCTCAGCGCAGCAGTCCGATCAGCGGCCGCGCACGGCGAGCTCCGGCTGCTCGAGCACACGTTCCTCGCCGACGTCGCGGTGCGCGGCGGGCGTGCCGCCGGCGCGTGGCTCCTCAGCCCCGAGGCGCCGACGCCCCGCTTCCACTTCGCCGATGCCGTCGTCCTCGCGACGGGTGGCACCGGCCAGCTCTTCGCCCACACCAGCAACCCCGCTGTCGCGACCGGCGACGGCATCGCCGCCGCAGCCAGGGCCGGCGCACAGCTCGCGGACCTGGAGTTCGTGCAGTTCCATCCGACGGTGCTCGCCGGTTCCGGCGGCGCACTCATCTCAGAAGCCGTGCGCGGGGAGGGAGCCGTGCTGCTGAACGAGGCGGGCGAGCGGTTCCTCCTCGGCGTGCATCCCGACGCGGAGCTCGCCCCACGCGACATCGTGGCGCGGGGCATCGCCGACGAGATGGCGAAGCAGGACGGCCGCCCCGTCCGCCTCGACGCGAGGCACCTCGGGCGGGAGTTCCTCGAGCGTCGATTCCCGAGCATCACTGCGCGCATCGACGCGAGCGGGCTCGACTGGTCGCGCGAGACGGTCCCCGTGACGCCGGCCGCCCACTACCTGATGGGCGGGGTCGTGACCGACCTCTCCGGGCGCACGAGCAGCCCCGGGCTGTTCGCCGCCGGGGAGACCGCCCGCACCGGCGTGCACGGCGCCAACCGGCTCGCGTCGAACTCGCTCCTCGAGGGTGCCGTGTTCGGGCGCCGCATCGCGGAGGCGATCGACCACGACGCCGAAGCGCGATCCCTCGCCTCGGCTCCTGCCCCTGCTCCTGCTCCTGCTCCTGCTGACCAACTTCAGTGCGAATCTGCCCAAGCAGGGCTGGTTCAACCGCTTTCTCGCCAGAATCGCACTCATGTTGGACAGGCGACGTCGCGCGACGACGCTCCGGCCTTCTCGCGCGGGGCGCTGCAGGAGCTCATGTGGGCGCACGCGGGGCTGCACCGCAGCGGTCCGGCGCTCGAAGACGCCAAGCGCACGCTCGACGCGTGGGCCGAGGCAGGGCCAGCAGACGGGGCTTCCTCCAGCGTCCGCGACCGCGAGGACACGAACCTGCTCCTCCTCGCCCGGCTCACGGTGGCCGCGGCGCTCGCGCGCACCGAGTCGGTGGGCGCGCACTTCCGATCCGACGAGCATCCGGCGGCAGGGGCGGCGTCCCAGCCTGGGTCCCCGCACGCACTCCCCCGCTCGGTCCCCCTCCGACAGAAGGCGATGGCGCACTGATGCTGACTCCTGCCCACATCACGACCGCCGTCAGCGCTGCACTGACCGAAGACGCCCCGTGGGGTGACATCACGGTGCACGCGCTCATCCCCGTCGAGGCGACCGCGAGCGCGACGCTCGTCGCCCGCGAGGCGGGGGTGCTCTCGGGCATCGACGTGTTCGCGGCGGCGTTCCGGCTGACGGATGCCGACGTCCTCGTCGATCTGCACGCCGACGATGGCGAGGCGTTCGTGGCCGGGGATGTGCTGGCGACGGTGACGGGTCCCGCCGGGTCGGTGCTGACGGCCGAGCGGGTCGCGTTGAACTTCACGCAGCGGATGAGCGGCATCGCGAGCCTCACCCGGAGCTACGTCGAGGCCGTCGCCCACACCTCGGCTCGCATCACGGACACCCGCAAGACGACGCCAGGGCTCAGGGCCTTCGAGCGGCACGCCGTCGCGAGCGGGGGCGGCCGGAACCATCGCTTCTCGTTGTCCGATGCCGTCATGGCGAAGGACAACCACCTGGCGGTGCTGCTCCAGCAGTCCGGCCTCGGGGTCACGGCTGCGCTCCTCGCAGCGCGCGCGAGGCTGGGCCACACGACGCACGTCGAGGTGGAGGTCGATCGGCTCGACCAGATCGCGGCGGTGCTCGACGCGGGCGTGGACACGATCATGCTCGACAACTTCTCGCTCGCCGAGCTGCGCGAGGGCGTCGCCCTCATCGCCGGTCGGGCGGTCGTGGAGGCGAGCGGCGGGGTGAGCCTCGATACGGTCGCAGCGATCGCGGAGACCGGTGTCGACGTCATCTCCGTCGGCGCGCTCACCCACAGCGCGCGGGCCATCGACCTGGGTCTCGACATGTCGCTCGAGGTCGGGCCCGTGTCCGACACCGATGACTGAGCCCGATGACTGAGGCGGGTGCCTGACGTGCTGCACCTCGACGCCGCGGCGACCTCGCCGGTTCGCGAGGAGGCGCTCGCCGCCGCCTGGCCGTTCCTGACGGCGTCGTTCGGCAACCCGTCGAGCACGCATGGGCTCGGCGAGGAGGCGTCTGCGGCGCTAGCCGACGCTAGGAAGAGCGTCGCGGCCGTGCTCGGCTGCCGCGCCACCGAGATCGTGTTCACCTCGGGCGGCACCGAGGCGAACAATCTGGCGGTCAAGGGCCTCGCGCTCGGCGACCAGCGCGGACGGCACGTCGTGACGAGCCGCCTCGAGCACGAGTCGGTGCTCGCCTCCGTCGACGCACTGGTGCGGCTCCACGGCTTCGAGGTGTCGTTCGTCGATGTGGATGCCCGCGGCACGGTCAGCGCGGAGTCGCTCGCCGCTGCCCTCCGCGACGACACGACGCTCGTCTCGCTCTCGACGGCGAACAACGAGGTCGGCACGGTGCAGGACATCGCCGCTCTCACCGTCGTGGCCCATGCGCGCGGGGTGCCGTTCCACACGGACGCCATCCAGGCGGCGGGCTCCCTCGACATCTCGATGTCGTCGACCGGCGTGGATGCGCTCAGCGTGTCCGGCCATAAGTTCGGGGCCCCGAAGGGGGTCGGAGTCCTCGCGGTGCGGTCGAGGCTGCCGCTCGAGCCACTCATCCACGGTGGCGGCCAGGAGCGAGGGCGTCGCTCTGGGACGGAGAACGTGGCCTTCGCGGTGGCGTTCGCGGTCGCGCTGCGGCTCGCCGACGAGGAGCGGCGCTCGGGCCAGCTCGACGCCCTCAGCGCCAGAGACGCCTTCGTCGCCGCGGTGCTGGGGTCGCTCCCGGGCGCGCGGCTCACGGGCCACGCATCCGCTCGCCTCCCCAGGCACGCGTCGCTCATCATCCCAGGCATCAACGGCGAGACGGTGCTGCTCGAGCTCGAGCAGCACGGCGTGCTCGCCTCGGCTGGCGCGGCCTGCGCCGCCGGCCACGACGAGCCGTCGCACGTGCTGCTCGCCCTCGGCATCTCGGAGGACGACGCGCGGACGGCCCTCCGGTTCACGTGGGGAGCGTCCACGACCGCAGATGAGCTCCGTGGTGTCGCGGACGCTCTCCTCGAGTCGGTCGCGCGGGTCTCGATCGGCTAGCGCCTGCGCTTCGGGGCGCCCGAGAGGAGCCTCGAGCCGTCCTTCGTGAGCTTCCGGTACTCGACCCCCTCTGGGCCGAGTCGCCTCCGCATGGTGCGCAGCGCATCCACCGACGCGTCGACCGTCACGACCCTGCGCCCGCACTCGCGCGCCACCGCCGCCGTCGTGCCGGAGCCGCCGAAGAAGTCGGCGACCCAGTCGCCCTCCCGGCTGGATGCGCGGATCATGCGCCGCAGCAGCCCCGCCGGCTTCTGCGTCGCGTAGCCGGTGCGCTCCTTGCCGGTCGGGGAGACGATCGTGTGCCACCAGACGTCCGTCGGCAGCTTGCCCCGCGCCCGCTTCGCCTCGGTGACAAGTCCGGGCGCCATGTACGGCTCGCGGTCGACCTCGGCGGCATCGAAGTGGTACTTCTTCGGGTCCTTCACGTAGACGAGGATCGTGTCGTGCTTCGCCGGCCACCGCTTCGACGTGCGCGCCCCGTAGTCGTACGCCCAGATGATCTCGTTGAGGAACTTGTCGCGCCCCACGAGCGCGTCGAGGACAACCTTCGCGTAATGCGATTCCCGGTAGTCGAGGTGCAGGTACAGGGTGCCCGTCTCGTCGAGCAGCCGCCAGGCCTCCACGAGGCGCGGCTCGAGGAAGCCCCAGTAGTCGGCGAACTCGTCGTTGAACGCCGAGAGCTCCCCGAGGGTGTGCTCGTAGCTGCGCCCCTGGAACCCCGTGCGGGTGAGCGGCGTGGATGCTGGGGCCGCCTCATCCGATTCGGCGGGCGCGGCGTCGTGCGCGAGCGCTTCCCCGAGCTCGGCGGCTTCGACGGACTCCTGCACGGGCGACTGCCGTTTCACCTTCACCGACTGCCGTTTCTGCTGCTTGCCGGTGTTGAAGGGCGGGTCGAGGTAGATCACCTGGAAGGTGCCGTCGGGGAGGCGGCGCATGGCGTCGAGGTTGTCGCCGTGCACGACGAGGTCGGGTCCGGCGGCGTTCCACAGCGAGGTCACCCGTCGAGATTAACGCGCCGAGCGGGTCGGATCGTGCACACTCGTCCGTATCCGCCCGCAGGCTAGGGTTTTGCCATGACGGTGAACTTCGACGACGGTCGCACCATGAAGCAGCGGATGCTCGCAGGCGAGCTGTACCACGCGGACGACCCGGAGCTGCTGGCGGGGGCGGAGCGCGCCGTTCGGCTGCAGGCCGAGTACAACGCGGCGTTCCCCGTCGATGCGGAGCGCGCGTCCGGGATCCTCGCCGAGCTCATCGGCAGTCTGGGCGCGAACGTCGCCGTGAAGGCGCCCCTGTACGTCGACTACGGCTCCAACATCACGATCGGCGACGGCACCTTCGTCAACGTGGGTCTCGTGGCGCTCGACGTCACCCCGATCACGATCGGTGCGAGCTGCCAGATCGGGCCGAACGTGCAGCTGCTGACGCCGACGCATCCACTCGACCCCGAGCCCCGTCGCGCCGGCTACGAGGCGGGCGCGCCCATCACGCTGGGCGACAACGTGTGGCTGGGCGGCGGCGTCATCGTCTGCCCCGGCGTGACGATCGGCGAGAACACGGTCGTGGGCGCTGGCGCCGTCGTCACGAAGGACCTGCCCGCGAATGTCATCGCCGTGGGCAACCCGGCACGCGTCATCCGCTCCCTCGACTGACCGAACCTCACGGAGCATCCATCATGGCTTCACGCAGCTACGCACGCGGCACCACGGAGTTCGACCGTGGGCTGACGTTCTTCGACGCGGTCTACGCGGTCGCCATCACCCTGCTCGTCGTCGATATCGTGCCGCCAACGGCAGACCACTGGGCGAGCTGGGATGCGCTCGCCGGCTCCGGCGTGCTCGACCAGCTCCTCGCCTTCGCGATCAGCTTCTTCGTCATCGCGAACTTCTGGAAGGTCAACCACCGCCTCATGGGCGAGGTGTCGGCGCTCGACGGCCCGCTGCTCAACACCAACATCGTGGCGATGTTCTTCATCGTGCTGCTGCCGTTCAGCACCGCGTCGATGAGCGAGGCGACCCTCGACGCGCAGCCCCTGCCCGTCGTGCTCTACGCCGTCAACATCATCTGCGCGTCGCTCGCGCAGCACGTCATCTGGGTCGTGGCCGTGCACCGCGGGCTCACGGAGCCGTCGCGGGCGGCGCGCCGCCGGTCCGCGTTCACGTTCGTCGTGCCGGCCGTGTTCGCCCTGTCGATCCCGGTCGCGTTCCTCCTCGGCCCGGACCCTGCGCGCTACACCTGGCTGCTGCTGCTCCTCACGGGCCCCGTCACGTCGGCCATCCAGAAGCGGATGGCCGCGCGCGACGGCGAGGAGCCGGGAGACGCCTAGCCCTGCGGCACGTACGCGTTCGTGAACGCGTCGCCGTCCAGCGGCTTCTCGAGCAGGTCCTGATCGCTCATGAACGTCGCCATCGTGGCCCACACGTCGGCGTCGTTCGTGAAGAGCGGCTGCCCCTCCTGCGCGGACAGGAACGGGATGGTCGCCTCGAGTGTCGCGAGCGCGTCGCTCTTCGCCTCGTCCGTGTAGAGGGTCGGGATGTACTCGGCGGCGATGTCGATCGACTCCTCCGGGTTGTCGATCACGTCCTGCGTGGCCAGAGCGAGGGCCTCGAGCACGGGGGTGATCGACGCATCGTCGCCCTCGATGATCGAGTCGGCGACCCCCAGCGACGGGCCGACGAGGGTCGGCGCATCCGCCGGCGCGATCTCGATCGTGCGAACCGGGAAGCCCGCCTTCTCGAACTGCACGGCATCGTTGTTGATGTAGCCCATGACCCCATCGACCGCGCCCGTCGTGAGCGCCGCCTGCTGCGTGTAGCCGATGTACTCGATCTTCACGTCGTCCGCCGTCAGCCCGTTGCTCTGCAGCAGCGACAGCAGCGCGAAGTACGTCTGCCCGTAGGGGCCGGGCGTGCCGATGGTCTTGCCGCGTGCATCCTCGGCCGTCGTGATGTCGGAGTCCTCCGGCACGATGAGCGTCGCCGGGTACGTGTTGTAGAGCGTCGCCACCGAGGTGACGGGGATGTCGGCCGCCCGCGCCTGCGTGATCTCGTCGCCGCCCGCGTACACGAAGTCCTCCGTGCCGTTCGCGAGCGCACCGAACAGGTCCTCGCCCTCGCCGTGGTGGCGCAGCTCCACGTTGACGCCCTTGTCGTCGAAGTAGCCCTTCGCCTCGGCCACGTAGAACGGCACGAACTGGATGTTCGGGGTGTAGGTGAGGCCGATGGTCACGTCGCCCGCGGCCGCTGCGGGCGCCTCCGCGCCGTTGCCGTCTGCCGAGGGGGAGCATCCGGCGAGCACGGCCACGGCTGCCACGGCGCCGGCCGCGATGACGGAGCGCACGGCCCGCGAGCGGAAGCCCGCGGTGGTTGGACGAGTGTTCATGGGCGTCTCCAGATCGAGAGAGGTGGGGTGTCAGTCAGGCGGGTGTGAGGTCAGGCAGGAAGCGGTTCGTCGGCGAGCACGCGGGCGCGCCGCCTCGACTTGGGTTCGTCGTCGTTCCAGGTGACGGCGTTCTGGAACAGCCGCATGAGGATGTACAGGGCGACCGCGAGGAGCACGAGCATGAGCAGCGTGGAGAAGATGCCGGGGATGTCGTTGGCGTCGCGGTTGAGGGTGAGGAGCATGCCGAGCCCCCGGCCGCCCATCGTGAACTCGCCGACGACGGCACCCGTGATGGACAGCGTCACGCCGGCGCGGATGCCGGCGAGCACGCTCGGCAGGGCGAGCGGCCCCTCGACCCACCACAGCAGCTGGTACCAGTTGGCGCCGTCGATGCGTGCGGCCTCGATGACGTCCTGCGGGAGCTGCCGCACGCCGAGCACGGTCGTGACGATCATCGGGAAGAACGACATGATCGCGCAGAGCACGACCGTCGGGGCGAGACCGTAGCCGATCCACAGCACGAGCAGCGGCGCGAGGGCGATGGCAGGGACGGCCTGCGACGCGGCGACGTACGGGGTGATCGCGACATCGACCCACGGAAGACGCGCGATGAGGTAGCCGAGCGGTACGGCCACGAGGATCGCGAGGAGACTGCCGAGCAGGGCCGCCGACAGCGTCACCCACGCGTGGCCCAGCATCGGGCCCTTCGTCACGTCGAGCCAGAAGCGCTCGGCGAGCTGGCCGGGGGCGGGGAGGAACTGCGGCGAGATGAGTCCGGCCGCCGTGACCAGCCACCACACGGCGAGCACACCGATCGCCACCGTGATCGGTGCGAGGAAGCGTGCTGACGTCGTGTTCATCTACCCGGCTTTCGTGGAAAGCTCCGGGGATGACGAGGCGCGTGGAGGTCGCCGAACTGGTCGGCGGATTCCACGAGCTGACGGTACGCCGAGGCGTGCCGTCACGTGCGCCTCCCTTCCGGACTTTCACCGTCGGTTCCGGAATTTCACCAGATCAGCCACTCCCTTGCGGGAGCAGGTCGCGGACTATAACCGCCGGCTCGGAATTACACCGACCCCGGAGCACGTGGACTCTGTCGCCAGAATACGACACGCCCCCGTGATGCGCGACATCGTGACGCTCCGCGACGAGCGAACAGCTCCCGGGAATGCCTGGACAGCAGCGCCGTCGCCCTTGCCACCGTCATCTCGGGATGGTCTGCACGCACGCGGATGGCTTGCAACACATCCCGAGGCGCGAAAGCCATCTCGAGACTCGGCTATCCGGCGGCGGCCTGCGCCTCCGCGGTCTTCTTCGCGCTGCGGAGCTCGCTGGCGATCGCCGCAGCTGCGATGGGCTTCGCGAGGCCGAGGCGCTCGGCGATGCCGCCGGCATCGAACTCCGCATCCACCGTCACGCGGGTGCTGGCCGGGGTGATCTCGTCAGTGCGCACCTCGGCGGCGAAGGACGCACGGCCCTCGACCGATTCCCAGCGCAGGCGCTTGCCCGGCTCGTTGACGACGACCTTCGCGTCGATCGAGCGTCGCTGCCCGACGAGCTCGACGTCCCACCTGATGAGGTCAGGGCCGAGCACCTCGACGTGCTTCACGATGCTGAGGACGCTCGGGAGCGACTCCGGCTCGGCGTAGAGGTTGAAGAGCACGTCGACGGGCACATCGATGTCGATGGATTCACTCACGAAGGTCATGCGATGAGCGTAGCCGTCGCACGCTACCGGTTCGCCGCGAGCGAGCCGGTCGTGGATGCCCCCGGCGTGGAGGCGAAGCAGCGGTAGCCGCGCAGCCCCGCGTCCCAGTCCGCCTGGTTCAGGGGGTAGCTGGCCTCGATGACGAGCCCGGGCACAGCCGCGGCCGCGGCGGTGTCGAGGACGTCGCTCGCCTGGCACGTGATCTGGGCGCGGTCCCTGAGCGCCGCCTCACCCGGATACTCGGCGTCTGCGGAGAACGTCGTCGCCTCGACGTCGGCGAGCAGCTGCCCCGAGTGCTCGGCGTCGCAGTCGACGACATCGAACCTGGGCTCCCAGGGAGAGACGTAGTCGCGGATGCACTGGCCCGGCTCGAGCAGCGACGCGTCGATGCCCGCGAGCGGCACCTCGCTGAGCGCGGGCCCGGCCGTCTCCGCCGGCGGGACCTGCCCGTCGCCGAACGGCTGGAGCCAGACTCCGAGCGCGGCCCCACCGAGGAGGAGGACCCCGATCAGCGCTGCGAGGACGCCGCGGTTGCGGCGCTTCGCGGCGCGCTCCACCTGCTGGTCGCGCGCTTCAGGCTGCTCGCGCGCGTCAGGCCTGGGGGTCGCTGCCACGGGGAGTGCCTAGGCGAGGCCCAGGTCTCCGAGGCCGATCGCGGCGCGGTACGGATAGCCGGCGGCTTCGATGACGCACTGCGCCTCCGTGGCACGGTCGACGATGACGGCGACGCCGACGACCTTCGCTCCGACCTTCTCAAGGGCTTCGATGGCCTTGAGCGGCGAGCCGCCCGTGGTGGACGTGTCCTCGAGCACGACGACCCGCTTGCCTTCCAGGTCCGGCCCTTCCACCTGGCGGCCGCGGCCGTGGTCCTTCGGCTCCTTGCGCACGACGAACGCGTCGACGATCTTGCCCTGCGCGAGCCCCTGGTGCATGACGGCGCTCGCGAGCGGGTCTGCACCCATCGTGAGGCCGCCGACTGCATCCACAGGAGCACCCGTGAGGGTCTCGAACTCCTCGATGACCTCGAGCAGCACGCGGCCGATGAGCGGCGAGGCGCGGTGGTCGAGGCTCAGCTTGCGGAGGTCGATGTAGTACGTCGCCTTCTTCCCGCTCGTGAGGGTGAAGTCGCCGTGGAACACGGCTTCGTCGCGGATGAGTTCGATGAGGGCGTCGCGGTCTGTCGTCACGGTCCTCAAGCCTAATCGCCCGAGGGGCAGGTCACCGCGCTGAGAGCGAGTCCGCTGCGATGGCGTCGGCGATCGTGGCCCGCGGATGCGCGCGACGCCACTCCCGCAGGGCGGCTCCCGTCGGCAGCCCGTGTTCGTCGCGGCTCGCGGTCACACCGCCGCCACCGGAGGACGCAGGCCGGTGGTCGCCTGCCCCGCACGACGTGGTCGGGTCGAGTTCGCTGGTCTTCGTCACGGTGTTCGTCTTCATCACGCCTCCTCCGGCCAGCGCCTCGCTGGCCTTCGTTGTCTCGGGATGCTTCCGGTCCTGCGCGTCGAGCTGTGCTGCGTTTCGAGCTGCCGCCAGCCCATCAAGGCCCTCGGCCCGCTGTCAAGCGCACAGGACTTTCGATGGACGGGATTCACCCGATCCCGCGACTCCCAGCGAACTCTGCGAACCCTGCGATGGCGGCGATCCCGTCGCATCCAAAGCCGCCGAGCGCGCGCACACTGTGAGATCGCCGAGACGCCGAGACCCGGCCACCGAATGAGCGGTGGCCGGGTTTCGGCGTTCGGTGGAGTTGTCACCCTCCTCGCGGAATCAGCGGCTGAGGAACTCCAGCACGACCCGGTTCCACTCGTCGACGTGACTCACGTTGACGCCGTGGGGCGCATCCGCCACGACGTGCAGCTCGGAGCCGGCGACGGCCTCGTTCGTACGAGCTCCGGACCCCTCGAAGGGCACGGTCGCGTCGCTGTCGCCGTGGATGACAAGCGTCGGCACCTTCACGGCCTGCAGGTCGTCGCGGAAGTCGGTGCTCGCGAACGCCGCCATGGCCTGCAGGGCGGCGGGCTTGAACGCCTGCTTGGTCAGCTCGATGGCAGCCTGGCGCTCCTGCTCGGAGACGACGAGCTTGTCGTCGACCGAGTAGAACGTGGTGATGAAGCCGTCGTAGAACGTCTCCTGGTTGGCGGTGAGCGCGGCCGTCATCTTGGCGGCCTCTCCAGCCTCGAGGGGGCCGTCCGGGTTGCCGGCGGTCTTCAGCAGGTACGGCGGGACAGCGGATGCGAAGACGACGCTGTGCACGCGCTCGTCGCCGAATTTCGCGAGGTAGCGGGCTACTTCGCCGCCGCCCATGGAGAAGCCGACGAGGGTGACCTCGCGCAGGTCGAGGGCCTCGAGCACCGACTGCAGGTCGTCGGCGAAGCTGTCGTAGCTGTACCCCGTGAGGGGCTTGTCGCTGCGGCCGAAGCCACGGCGGTCGTAGGTCACGACGCGGTGGCCGGCGGCCTCGAAGGCCGGCACCTGGTGGTTCCAGGCTTCGCCGGAAAGCGGCCAGCCGTGGATGAGGACAACGGGGCGACCGGTTCCACCCGTGTCGTCGACGTGGAGCTTCGTGTCCGCGAGCAGGCCGTGGTGTGCGGTGATCTCAGTCATTGCGGTGCCTTCCCGCGCCGCGACTTGCGACGCATCTGCAATCATTCGGAACCGGGCTCCGCATCGGATCGGTGGCTCGGAGGCAACGCTCAGACGTCGATCGTGAAGGCGAGGAGCTGGAACGGCGGCCGCCCGTCGCCGGGGTCGACCGTGCGCACGCGCGACTCGAGGATCGAGAAGCCGAGCCGCTCGTAGAGGCGGTGCGCTCGCACCATCTGCGGTCCGCTGTTCATGACCACGCGCCGCAGCCCGCGTCGTCGCGCGAGCTCGATGACGAGCTTCGTGAGGATCGCGCCGACCCCGCGCCCGCGAGCGCCGGGGTCGACGGCGAGCAGCCGGAAGTCGAGCTCCTCGTCGCTCTCGGGCAGCGTGGTGAGGTGCTCCCCCGGCTTCGGCGTCACGACGGATCCGAGCAGCTCCCCGCTCAGTGCATCCACGGCGACCCACACCTGATTGACTTCGGCGCGCTCGGCGACGGAGACGATGTCGTCGCGGTAGTGGCCCGAGATCGTGTACTCGAGTTCGTAGGCGCGCAGCGAGAGGGCCGAGACGGCGTCGATCTCGTTCGGCCGCACGAGCCGCACCACGACGCCGGGGTCGAGCTGCAACGGCAGCCGGTAGTCGATGTGTGGGATGCGGGACGCGTCGGCGACCGCCTCCGTGTCGCTCGCGTCGTCGGCCCCGTTGGTGCGCCGATACCCCAGGCCCTCGTAGAGCGCCTGCGCGGCGAGGTTCTTGCCTCCCGTGTCGAGCACGAGCGCGGATGCGCCCCACCCGAGCGCCGTCTCGCTCGCCGCCTGCATGAGGCGTTTCGCGATGCCGAGCCGCTGCGCGGTGGGTGAGACGGCGAGGAGGCGCACCTCCGCTTCGTCGCCCGTGGCGAGGCGCGATGGGCCCGTGCCGGCGCGCGCGATGCTGAACGTGCCCACGATCTCGGCGCCGCCGCGATCGCCGGGACTGCCGCGTTCGGCGACGAGCACGGCACCGGCGGCGGCTCGCCCCTCGACGTCGCGCACGAAGCGTCGGCGCTCTTCGCCGACCTGCAGGTGCCCGTATGGCCCAGCGGCGAACGCCGCCTCGCTGACACGGACGACCTCGGGCCAGTCCGCGGGCATGGCCGTACGGACGCGGATCACAGCGGGCTCTGCGGGCCGTGCGGGCTCTGGCCCGGCCGACACCGCCTGCGTCGGCACGGGTGCGGTCTGCGTCATGCGGCGGATGCCCCGACCAGCTCTTCGCTCCAGAGCGTCGTGGAGAACTCCTCGCGGAGCGCTGGGATGACAGCAGTGGCGAAGTACTCCAGCTGGTCGAGCTGCTGCTCGTGCGGGAGCGTGGTGGGGAGGCTGATCGACTGCAGGTCGTGGTCGAAGGCGGCGTGGAAGCGGCCGATCTTGTCGATCACCTGCTGCGGGCTTCCGACGAGTGCCGGCCCCTCGGCGATGGCGTGGTCGATGTCGCGGAACACGGAGTTGTTGCCTGGCACGTTGGTGGCGGCGACGAGGGCCTCGTAGACCGGACCGTACTGCTCCTTCGCCTTCTGCGAGGTCTCTGCGATGAAGAGCGAGCCGGCGCCCGCGCCGACGAACGCGGTGCGGGGGTCGTGGCCGTGGCGCTCGAACTCGTCGCGGTAGTGGCGCACGAGCACCTCGTAGTTGCGCAGGGGCTGGATGGCGTTCGCCGAGAAGAGCGGGTCGCCCCACTTCGCCGCGAGGGCTGCCGAGGCGAGGGTCGTCGCCGAGCCGTGCCACACGCGAGGCGGCCCGGCGTAGGGCCGCGGCAGGGTCGTGACCTTCGTGAGGGGACGCGTGAACTCGCTGCCTGGCCAGTCGAGCTCGGTCTCCCTCCACAGCTGCCGGAGCAGCGCGTACTTCTCGGCGAGCAGCTCCCACTGGTCGTCGATCTCGAGACCGAACAGCGGGAACTGGGCGACCTCGTTTCCTTTGCCGATGGTGATCTCGAGGCGGCCACGCGAGAGCTGGTCGATCGTCGCGAAGTCCTCGGCAACCCGGACGGGGTCGAGGATCGACAGCACGGTCACGCCCGTCTGGAGGCGGATCGTCGACGTCTGCGCCGCGATGGCCCCGAGGAGCACGCTCGGCGAGGACGACAGGAAGCGGCCAGCGTGGCGCTCCCCCACCGAGAAGGCGTCGAAGCCGAGCTCCTCGGCGCGCAGCGCGAACTCGAGGGTCTCGTGGAGCCGCTCGGACGGCGTCAGCTGCTCGCCCGTGACCGGGTTGGCGACGTACGGGACGATGTCGAGGACCTGGAACTTCACGCTGAGGCGCTCTCTGCGTGCTCGCCGGCCTTCGCGAGCGGCGTCTTCTCCCCGGCCTCGATGCCGACGGGGAGTCGGTTCTCGGCGGGAGGCAGCGGGCAGGTCGCGAAGACCGTGTACGCGCAGGGCAGGTTCACTGCGCGGTTGAAGTCGACCGTGACTCGGCCCTCCGCATCCGGCGCCGAGACCGACAGGGCCCGGTTCGCGGCGTACGTCGTGAGGCCGCTCGTCGCATCCGTGAACAGGACGAGCAGCGATCCCGCCTCGTGCCCGTTGAACGCGGTGAGCGAGAACTGCTCGCCGCGAAGCTCGAAGGTGACCTTGCCCGGCGAGGAGTAGACATGCTCGAGACCCTCGACCGCGGCCCCGACGGTCACATCGCGCGGCTCGTCGAACGCCTCGAACGTGCCCTGCGCGCGCCAGCGCAGGTTAGGGAGGTAGGTGGGGGTGCCCGAGTAGGCAGCCAGGTAGTCGTAGTCGGGGTCGCGGGGGCGCACGATTGTGAACCCTCCCCGCTTGGCGATCTCGATGAGCACCTTGCCGGCGCGGGCGGTGACCCCGTCGCGCTCGGCGATGCACGGGAACCGGTGCAGCCGGGGCCCCTGCAACAGGAGGCCGTCGGCCTCGAGGGTCTCGCCGTCGGCGAGATCGACGATCGCCTGCCCATCCTCAAGCGACCAGGAACCTGGGATGCCATCAATGGCCTGCGGCTCCTCCGACAGGAAGTTCAGGCTGGTCACGGCCAGGAACCCGTGGCCATCGGTGCGCCGCTTCTCGTGCTCGACGTGCCACGCCTCCCAGTCGCGGTTGAACTGGGCGCGGTCGACGTCGGCGTCGCCGCCGGGGCCACCATCGCGGACAAGGGACGGGGAAGCCGAGATGCTCATGCCGGGATGGTAGGCAGACGCCGCCTGCAACCGTAAGACGGGGGCTGCGCCGGACTACTCAGGGCGTCACATTGCGCAAGGCGGGCGGTGCGTTTCAGGGGACACGCCGGAAACACGACTGCAACACACTTCGTTCGTTCGCGTAACACCACCGCCGCGCAGGCGAAACAGCACGAGCGCACCATGAGTGCACCCCGACGCCCCACGTGCGTCCCTTGCAGAGAGGTCTACAACGATGGATCAAGGAAATACCGCATTCATCCTCTTCGCGGCGGCGCTCGTGCTGCTGATGACACCAGGACTGGCCTTCTTCTACGGAGGCCTGGTCAAGGCGAAGAGCGTGATCAGCATGATGATGATGAGTTTCGGCGCGATCGGCCTGATCGGCGTGCTCTGGGTGCTCTTCGGCTACTCGATCGCCTTCCCGGCGGCTGAGGGCCTGAGCCCGCTCTTCGCGATCGACCCGTCCGCGATGGGGCTCTCCAGCCTCCTCGAGGTGCCGGAAGACGCCGCCTACCCACCGCTCGCGTTCGCCGCCTTCCAGGCGACCTTCGCGATCATCACCGTCGCCCTCGTCTCCGGAGCCATCGCCGACCGCGCGAAGTTCGGCTCGTGGATGATCTTCGCCGGCATCTGGGCGACCGTCGTCTACTTCCCCGTCGCCAGCTGGGTCTTCAACTTCGGCCTCGCCGACGACGGCTCCTTCGCATACGGCGGATGGACGACCTACGGCCTGCAGGAGACCTTCGGCCTCGGCGTCATCGACTTCGCCGGCGGCACGGCAGTGCACATCACGGCCGGCGCTGCAGCCCTCGCCCTCGCGCTTGTCCTCGGCCGCCGCGTCGGGTTCGGCAAGGGAGCTCACGTCCCCCACAACCCGCCCTTCGTGCTCCTCGGCGCCGGCCTCCTCTGGTTCGGCTGGTTCGGCTTCAACGCAGGATCCGAGCTCGCCGCTGACGGCGTCGCAGCCCTCGCCGTCGTCAACACGATCGCGGCCCCCGCGGCCGCGCTCCTCGCCTGGCTGGTCGTCGAGAAGATCCGCGACGGCAAGCCCACCTCGGTCGGTGCAGCATCCGGTGCCGTCGCGGGCCTGGTCGCCATCACCCCCGCCTGTGCATCCCTCGACCCCGTGTGGGCGATCCTCCTCGGCGTCATCGCCGGAGCCGTCTGCGCCATCGCGATCGACCTGAAGTTCAAGCTGGGCCTCGACGACTCGCTCGACGTCGTGGGCATCCACCTCGTCGGCGGCCTCATCGGAACCCTCTACCTGGGCTTCTTCGCCAACGGCACCGGCCTGTTCCTCGGTGGGGACGGCACGCAGCTCCTCGTGCAGGCCATCGCGGCCTTCGCCATCATGGCGTACTCCTTCGTCGGAGCCCTGGTCATCGGATTCATCATCCACAAGACCATCGGCTTCCGCGTGAAGGACGAGGACGAGATCGCCGGCCTCGACACCGTCTCGCACGGTGAGGCGGGCTACGTGCTCGAGGACACGCGCGTCTAGCGTCGCCCCGTTCACCGACCTCGAAGGTGGCGGCACAGTTCACAGACTGGCCGCCACCTTCTGGCCTTCCCCCACCACGGCAAGGCCAACCCCCAACTGAGCTACACGCAGATTGGATGCCGTTCGATGAAGATCGTCACGCCGCAGTCGCTGCCCCGGGAACGACTCGGCACCGACCTCCGCTCGGGAAGCGTGCACGAGATCTGGCGCGACCCGGACGACGAGGTCGACCCCAGGTGGAGCCTCTCCCTCGTCGACGTGAAGCGAAACGTGAAGTCGCTGCACCGACCCGAGGGAACGGTCGACCACTGGCTCGGCATCAGCGGGCCGCAGCTGCGCCTCGTGGATGGGACACGGCAGGAGAAGGTGCGCGCAGACCACCAGATCGTGGTCGAGTCGACGACGCCGCTCCTCCTGCTGCGCAGCTCCATCGGACGGGCGAAGAGCACCCGGCTGCTGCGGGTGACCCGCAAGTCGGAGATGCAGCCCATCATCCTCGGCCGCGTCTTCGTGAGCGACCCCGTCGAGTTCGACCCCGACGTGCGCGCCATCTACCTCATCAGCGGCCGCCTCCGCGTCGCAGACACCGATCTGGCCCAGGGTGAGGCCGCGATCTTCGACGACACCGTCCCCCCGGTCATGCACTCGGATGGCGCCTTCGTCGCGACCATGGCGATCCCCTGCGTCGAGGTGCCCCAGGGCTCGTGACCGAGCTGCGCCCAGCGCGACGAGCGCTCGGGAACTCCTACGGGGCGTAGAGCACGGCGTAGCCGGCGACCTCGCGTGCGTACTCGGCCGGGAGGTTGTAGGCGGAGATCGCGGTGTTCCAGCCGTCATCGCTCGTGAGCTCGCCACCCCGCTCGCACAGGTAGGCGGCCGCCGTCTGCACGGCGTCGTCGATGTGGTGCGGGTCCGCGACCCCGTCGAAGTTCGCGTCCTGCCCGAACTTCGCCCACGTCTCCGGGATGAACTGCATGGGGCCGACCGCGCGGTCCCATTCCGCGTCCTCATCGAGAGCGCCGCCGTCGGTGTCCGGGATAGCGAGGAACCCTGCGCTGCCATCGAGAGGCACGCCGATGATGCGCGGCTCGACCTGGCCAGAATCCAGTACCTGAGACCCGCCGTACGTGCCGTGTCGGGACTCGACCGCCCCAATGCCGGCGAGAGTGTTCCAGCCGATGCCGCACTCCGGGCGCGTCTCGGAGACGCGGATCGCCGCTCCCGCGTAGGCCGAGAGCGCCCTGGTCGGGATGCCCGTCGCCTCCGAGGTCGCCTGCACCCAGGCCGGAGCTGCGAGCTCAGCGAGCGGCACATCCCAGATCCCGTACCCCGCCGACTCGGGCAGGGCCTGCGCGGGCGCCGCCGGGTAGCCCTCTGCCGCGGGGTCGAGTTCCGGCTCCGTCTGCACCTGAGCGTCCCCGCTGCCGACCTCGTCCTCGCCGTAGGCAGGCGAGAAGAAGGACCCGGCGCATCCCGTCAGCAGCGAAGCGGACGCGACGCCGACACCCAGGGTCATGAGCAGGCGGGTGCGAGCGGGGGTGCTGGCAGACAAGACGATGATGCTGGCCCTTCCTGGGGTCGGCGGCGGGGTCGGCGCGGTTCGGCGCGGGGTCGTCGGCGGCTGGAGCCGAGAGGCTCAGCGTACGTGCGACCACGGACACCCGACTGGATGCGCGCCGAACGCGCTCAGGCGCGGTCGGCTTCTTCGGCCAGCTCCGCCTTCTTCTCCGGCACGAGCTTCAGCCCGATGACCGCCAGGATGATGCCGGAGATGAACACGGCCTTCCACGGAGAGAACGCTTCGTCGCCCGTTGCCATCGCGTAGATGACGGTGAGCGCCGCCCCGATGCCGACCCACACGGCGTAGGCGGTGCCGATCGGGATGCGAGCCGCGGCCCAACCGAGGCCCAGCATGCTGAGCACGACCCCGACGAAGAAGACGATCGTCGGGCCGGGCTGCGTGAACCCGTCCGACTGGCCGAGGGCGGTGGCCCAGACGGCTTCGAGGATGCCGCTGATGACAAGCGCGATCCACGCCATGGTCAGCTCACCACCTTGAGGCCGATGACGGAGCCGACGAGCAGCAGGAGCAGGAGGACTCGGGCGACCGAGACGCGTTCCTGCTTCGTGACCATGGCCCAGACGACGGTGAGGGTCGCGCCGATGCCGACCCAGACCGCGTAGGCGGTGCCGGTGGGCAGCTGCGTCATGGCCCAGGCGAGGCCGGCCATGCTGATCGTGAGCGTCACGAGGAACACGACAACGGGGATGGGCTTCTTGAAACCCTTCGAGGCGGAGAGCGCTGAGGCCCAGACGGCCTCCAGCATTCCAGACAGAATCAACACGAACCAAGCCACGACGGCTCCTTCTGAGTCAGTCTTGTCGTGGTGCGGGTACTGCTCCCTCGTCCGCAAGCCCGATTCCGGGGCTTCAACATCCAACGGTAGCAACAGCCAGGACCATTGGCCAGGTCTGAGGCGCGGTCGCTGCGGATGCACAGGGGCCGTCGGATGCACACCACGGCACACGTGACAAGGGGTGGGGGGGCTTCATCCCGACGCGGGACAGACTCTGAGCATGTCTCCCACGCAGCCCCCATCGCAGACTCCGGCACTCAAACGCGACGTCACGGGGCTGCTGCTCTTCGTGTTCATCCTCGGCGACGTGCTCGGGGCCGGGATCTACGCCCTCGTCGGCACCATCTCAGGCGAGGTCGGCGGCGTCACCTGGCTGCCGCTGCTCGTCGCCCTCGGCATGGCCCTGCTCACAGCGGCGTCGTATGCGGAGCTCGTCACGAAGTACCCGAAGGCGGGCGGCTCGGCGGTGTTCGCGCAGCGCGCCTACCGCTCGGAGTTCGTGTCCTTCATGGTGGGCTTCTGCATGCTCGCGGCCGGCGTCGTGAGCGCGGCGAGCCTCGCGCTCGCGTTCAGCGGCGACTACCTGGCCACGTTCGTCGATCTGCCGCCCGTGGTCGGCGCATCCCTGCTCCTCGTGCTCATCGCCCTCGTCAACCTCCGCGGCATCAAGGAATCGCTGCGCTCGAACATCGTCATGACGTGCATCGAGCTCACCGGCCTCGTCTTGGTCGTGGTCCTCGTGGGAGTGCTCGTCGGCAACGGCGGTGGCGACATCGGCCGGGCAGTGTCGTTCGGCGACGGCATCAGCCCGTTCCCGGCCGTGCTCGGCGCGGCCCTGCTCGCCTACTACTCCTACGTCGGATTCGAGACGTCGGCGAACCTCATCGAGGAGGTGCGCGAGCCGTCCAAGGTGTACCCGAAGGCCCTCTTCTTCTCGCTGCTCACCGCCGGCTTCATGTACATGCTCGTCGGCACCGCAGCGTCCATCGCCGTGCCCTCGGGCGAGCTCGCCGAGTCCACCGGCCCCCTGCTCAACGTCATCGAGGCGACCGGAGTGCCGGTTCCGGCTTGGCTGTTCAGCGCGATCGCCCTCATCGCGGTCGCCAACGGAGCGCTGCTGACCATGATCATGGCGAGCCGCCTCACCTACGGCATGGTGGGGCAGGGCCTGCTGCCCCGGATGCTCGGGCGCGTGCTCCCCGGGAGGCGAACCCCGTGGGTCGCCATCATCGTCACCACCGTCTGCGCCATCGTGCTCACCGCAACCGGCGGCATCGCCGTGCTCGCCGAGACCGTCGTCATCCTGCTGCTCATCGTGTTCATCAGCACCAATCTCGCCGTGCTCGTGCTGCGTCGCGACAAGGTGGAGCACGCCCACTTCAGAGCCTGGACCGCGCTGCCCGTGCTCGCGATCATCTCCTGCATCGTCCTGCTCACCCAGCAGAGCGGCGAGGTGTGGCTGCGCGGCGGGATCATCGTCGCGGTCGGGATCCTCTCGTACGTCGTGCTGCGCTTCGCGCGGCGAGATGGCAGCGACC
Source organism: Pseudoclavibacter sp. VKM Ac-2867 (assembly GCF_015351275.1). Lineage (NCBI taxonomy): Bacteria > Bacillati > Actinomycetota > Actinomycetes > Micrococcales > Microbacteriaceae > Pseudoclavibacter > Pseudoclavibacter sp. VKM Ac-2867. The sequence continues at coordinate 109,510 of NZ_JADKSL010000007.1, read as the reverse complement.
GCGCGGCGACGCCCGTCGAGTAGTCGCGCGTTCTACACCCTGAGCCGGGGCTCGCGGTAGCCCTCTCGGAAACCCAGGAACGGTTGGTGCTCTTGGGGAACCGGCGCGTCCGTGTCGGCCCGGAACGATGACGAGGAGACACCCATGTACTTCCACGCACAGACCTGGATCAATGACATCGCCGACGGCGAGCCAGACCCCGCAGCGGCGAACGCCCTCCAGGAGGGGCTCGGTGGGCAGTTCGGCGAGATGCGCACCATGATGCAGTACCTGTTCCAGGCGATGAACTTCCGCGGTCCCACCGCGAAGCCCTACCGCGACCTCATCCAGGGCATCGGCACGGAGGAGATCAGCCACGTCGAGCTCATCGGGACGACGATCTCGCGCCTCCTCGACGGCTCCCCCGAGTACACGGGCAAGCTCACCGACCCCGTCGACAAGCCGGGCGCCGGCGGTGCGACGCCGCTGAAGATCGCGCTCGACACGAGCAACATCCACCACTATCTCGTGGGCGCGCAGGGGGCGCTGCCGGTGGACGCGGCCGGCAACCCGTGGAGCGGCAGCTACGTGTACAACTCAGGCAACCTGCCCCTCGACCTGCTGTACAACCTCATGCTCGAGTCGACGGGGCGCCTGCAGAAGTGCCGCATCTACGAGATGACCGACAACCCGACTGCGCGCGGCACGATCGCCTACCTCATCGTTCGCGATCAGGCGCACGAGAACGCCTACGCGCGGGCCCTGGAGACGCTCGGCGTGAGCTGGAAGTCGCTGCTGCCCATCCCCAAGACGAACGCCGAGGCGTTCCCCGAGGTGAAGGAGCTCCTCGACCTGGGGTTGCAGAGCAAGCAGTACTCGTTCGACCTCGACGGCAAGTCGGAGGCTGGCAAGATCTTCCAGGGAGCGTCGCCCTCGAACGACGGGACGACGCTGGACGCCTCCGAGCAGGCGCCGGCCGGCGCCCCGTCGTTCATCGCCGACGAGCGTCTCGAGGAGTTCTCGCCGGGGCTCGACGCCGAGCTGCTGGCGCTTATCCAGGCGACGGCCGAGCTCGAGCTGTCAGAGGTCAACGGGTTCTACGGGCCGACGACGACGTAGACGCCGGGAGCCACACGCGCATCTCGCCCGGCGCGCGGTTGCCCCACGAGAAATAAGGGACAAGCGTGAGCGTCGTGTCCGCATCGAGGTCGGCGGTGAGGATCGTCACGGGCCCGCTCGGGTGCACCCTGCCGTCGTGCGCCTCGAGTGGGCTCGTCATCGGCACCGGAACGTCGTCCAGTGGATGCACGTTGTCCGTCGCCTCAGCCGCATACACGAGCGGGCCGCGGACGATCGCGACCCTCCCCGCCGCAGCCTCCACTCTCGGGTCAGCCCGCTCGAGGCGTGCGGCGAACGGAACGTGCACCTCGAGTCGGTCTCCGTCGGAGAACGGACGCCGGATGATGGCGTGTCCGCCGCGCAGCTCGAAGGGGACGGGTGCTGCGCCAGCGCTGATCTGCAGTTCGTCCGCCCAGTCGGGCACGCGCAGACGCAGCTCGAATTCGAGCGCATCCGCACCCTCGATGCGCACTTCGAAGCTCGCCCGCCCCTCCCAGGGCAGCTCGCTGCGCAGCCGCAGCTCGACGTTCGCACCCCCGGATTCGAAGCGCAGGGAGCTCCCGACGAGCAGGTTGACAGTGATGACCTCCACCCCGTCGGTATCCGCGTTCCCGACGCTGTAGACGAAGCCGCCGAGCGAGGTCAGGAGCCTTGCCAGGTTCGGCGGACAGCAGGCGACCCCGAACCAGCTGGAGCGCACCCGGCTGCCATCGCTCGCGAGCGGGTTGTCGTAGAAGAAGTCGGAGCCGTCGGCGCTGACACCGGCGAGGACCGCGTTGTAGAGGGCGCGCTCGGCGATGTCGAAGTATCCGGAGTCGAGGTCGAGGCGGGCGTTTCGCTCCGCCCAGAGCACAAGCCCGATGGCGGCGCACGTCTCGGCGTACGACGTCTGGTTCGGCAGGTCGAAGTCGCTGGTGAACCCCTCATTCTCGGCGGAGGACCCGAGGCCGCCCGTGACGTACATGCGCCTCGACGTGACCGTCTCCCACAGCTCGCGGTTCGCGGCGGCCAGCGACTCGTCGCGGTCCGCGAGCGCGAGGTCGGCGACCGCGCTTAGGAAGTACATGGCTCGCACGGCGTGGCCGACGACCGCGGTCTGCTGCCGGATGGGGGCGTGCGACTGGAAGTACTCGTGGTTGGTCTCGAGCTCGGTCTTCGTGCCGGGGAAGCCGAGGCCGAAGTGCCCAGGACCGCCGCGTGCGGCCACCTCCAGGTCGAAGAAGGAGGGCTCGGCCCCTCGCTCGTCGACGAAGAAGCGGGCCAGGTCGAGGAACCGGTGCTCGCCGGTGTGGCGCCAGAGCTTCACGAGCGCCAGTTCGATCTCCTGGTGCCCGTCGTAGCCGCGGATCTGGCCCTCGTCCGGGCCGAAGGTACGGCCGATGAGGTCGACGTAGCGGATGACGATGCCGAGCAGCCGTTCGCGACCGGTGGCCTGTGCGTACGCGACCGCCCCTTCGATGAGGTGGCCCGCGCAGTACAGCTCGTGCGAGTCCCGCAGGTCGGTGAAGCGCAGCTCGGGCGCCGTGGTCGTGAAGAACGAGTTCAGGTAGCCATCCGGTTGCTGCGCGCCTTCGAGCAGGTCGACGAGCTCCTCGATCTGGTCTGCGAGAGCTGCGTCAGGGCCGGTGGCGAGCACGTTGCTGGCCGCTTCGATCCACTTGCCGATGTCGCTGTCCCAGAAGATGTGGGGCGAGCCCTTCCTGGACCAGGTGCCACTGAGCGCCTCGAGGTGCCCGACACTGCCGAACTGGGCGAGCATGTGCGGGAGCATGACCTCCCGCACCTGCTGGATGCGCGGTGTCCAGAACGCGTCATCGATGCGCACCTGGGTGAGCGGGGCGGGGCGCGCGCTCACGCGTCGCCGCCTCGGGATGCGCCCGCCGCTGGGAGGACGAGCTGCTGGCGCGGCCCTTCGTTGCCCGCCCGGTCCGTGGCCGCGTACTCGAGCACCTGCTCCCGGTCGGTGAGCGCCCTGACGAACGCCTCCTGGAAGGTGCCCCAGAAGGTGCCAGGCCCCTCCCACTGGATTCGCTCGACCCCGGAGACCTGGTCGTCGGCGACGAAGGTGACCTCGACGCTGCTGCCGAGCTCCCGCAGCCGGACTTCGACCTCAGGCGCGCTCGTGTCGACGCTCAGCTCGCGGCTCGCGTAGCCGATCTGCCCGTCGCCGCCCGTGGCTCTCGCCGCGACCGTGTGCACGCCCTCCGCGTCGAGCTCGAACGGATGCTCGTAGGGGCGCCAGTCAGCGTCGTCGACCCGCACCTCGATCTGGATCTCGCCGGAGGCGAGGTCTCCGGTCCCGCCCGTGCTCGCATCGAGGAGGACCGCCTCCACGGTGACCACGGGGACCCGCGTGAACCAGCCGGACGGGGCGGGTTCGAGGTCGACGCCGATATGCACAGCTGGCGGCATGGCCGAATCCTGTGCCGCGTCGCCGATCGTCCAGTGCGTGCGAGTCACGTGGATGCCGTCGACCACCGTCTCGACATCGTGTGCGCCGAGGGGGCTCCTAGCCGCCGAGTCCACGGTCGCCACGGTCGAGGTCCGCTGTCTCCCGTCAGCTGCGACGTCCGCCTCGCCCGCGGTGCGGAGCACGACCTCGAGCTCTGGGCGGGAGAGCAGCCCCTTCCCGCGCACGGCTGTCGCCGTCTCGAAGACGGACCGGAGGAACTCGGTTCGGTCGGAGAACGGGCCCCTCCGCCAGAGCGCTTCGAGGAAGGTCTCCCCCGACGCATCAGCGCGGTTCGGGACACCGCTGTCATGCCCGGCGAACGCGATGCGTTCGTCGACGGCGCGCACGTACATGTGGAACCGCGAGTCGGCGCCGGACCAGCTGGGTTCGAAGTCGACATCGGCGAAGCGAGTCAAGCCGGCGTCAGCGTCGGCGTCGGGACGGAGCGTGCCATCGAGCAGGCGCCTGCCGAGCAGACCGAGCTGCAGCGACGTCGTCGCCTCCGACCTCGCGAGCAGCACGGTCGGACCGAGCTGCAGGTGGTGGAGCCGGGAGTCATCGATCGTGGGCGTCGAGGTCAGGGCCATCGGCAGGCGCAGCGAGATCACGTCACCGGGCCGGAACTCGCGGCGGATCGTGGCGAACGTGCCCGGCAGCGCAGCCACGTCGAGACGCCGCCCGTTGAGGAGCACGTCGACAGGGCCGGCGGTCCAGCTCGGGATGCGCACGTGCACGGCCCTCTCGACGCCGATGCCCGCGCCGGTCTCGCCGTGTGTCAGCGCCTGGAAGGTGAGGGCGAGCTCGCCCGAGACCGGGAGCTCCGTGCTGAGCCGCACCCGGAGCCCCGCCTCGCGCCAATCGAGCGTCGAAGCGGTGTGCAGGGTGACCCAGAGCTCGTGCCCTGCCGTGAAGAAGATCGAATCCTGGTACTTTACGTGGTTCTCGAGCCCCGTGCCCCCACAGCAGGTGCCGACGTTGTCGTACTCGCGCAGAGCGCCGGGATGCACGGGGAACATGTACGTCACTTCGGGGCTCGTGTCCGAGTCCACGGCGCGGCGCGAGCCGAGCACATGGTTCAGGACCGCCCGCTCCGCGTAGTCGAAGAACCGCGGGTCGAGGGTGTGCTGGAAGAGGAGGCGTGCGATCTTCAGGAGGTTGTAGGTGGCGCAGGTCTCGGCGTTGCGCTGCCCGATGTTGCCTGCCACCGTCTCAGGCGGCCCCCATAGCTCGCTCTCCCCAGTGCCACCGTGGGCGAACATCCGCCCTGGCACGATCTGGTCCCACAGGCCGAGCACCGCGTCGAGATAGCGACGTTCTCCCGTCAGCTCGTACTCGTGGAGGTAGCCCACGAGCTGCGGGAGGTGCTGGTTCGCGTGCATCTTCGTGAGGATGTCATCGCCGGCCACGCCCGCGTCGATGAGGGTGTCCATGTCGAAGAAGCGAGCGGTCTCGAGGAAGGTCGGCTCACCGGCGACGGCGCTCAGCCGGGCCATGGTCTCGTTCATGCCTCCGAACTCGCCCGCGATGTAGAGCGACCACATGCGCTGCCGCTGCTCCGGGGCGAGACGGCTGAGCCGGGCATGCACCCAGTGGCCCATGCGCGTGGCGATCTCGAGCGCCTGGGCGCTGCCGGCCAGCTCGTGTGCGTCGAGGAGCCCCGCCATGATCTTGTGGCATGTGTAGTACGGGGCCCAGATCTCGCCGTACGGGGCGAACGACTCGAGGCGGGAGAACTGCCACTCCCCGTAGGCGGCGAGGAACCCCGGATGCGAGGAGCGGCCCGACGCGGCGAGCGCCTCCTGCACCTCGGCGAGACCTGCGACGAACGCATCCACCTTGGCGAGGAGCGCCGGGTCCCGCTCTCCCGCGTAGGCGAGCGACAGCATCGAGAGGAAGTGGCCCGCGTAGTGGCCGCGCAGCAGGTTGGCGGTCTGCGCACGCTCGCGGCCCGGGTAGTCGGCCTCGCCCCAGGCTTCCTCGAGCGGGTGGCCGAAGTCCTCCCACGTTCCAGGGGCCGCGGCCCCGCGGGTGTCGATGCCGGCATTGGCCCGGAAGACGGCCAGGAGTCGATCGACCGGGTACACCCGGGCAAGGTGCAGCATCTCGTCGCGGGCTCGCGCGTAGACGCTCGTGTCGTCGAGGGCCACGTCCTCGAGGCCGAACGGCGAGGCGAGGGGCCGGATGCGGGTTTCGGGGTGCGTCATGCCGTTCCGTTCGAGAGTCCCAGGCCGGCGCGGGTCCAGCGTTCCACCCCGTCGGCGTCGATCGGGAGGGCATCCGAGAGCACCTCATGGCCGTCCGCCGTCACCAGCAGGTCGTCCTCGAGCCGCACTCCGATGCCACGCAGCTCCGGCGGGACCGTCGCGTCGTTCGCGTGGAAGTAGAGGCCGGGCTCGACCGTCATCACGACGCCAGCCTCGAGGTCAGCCCCCATGTACTCCTCGTACGCGGAGTGGCTGCAGTCGTGCACGTCGAGGCCGAGGTGATGCCCGACGCCGCAGGCGAGGTAGCGGCGGTGCTGCTGCCCCGCTGGGGAGAGCGCCTCGTCCACGGAGACGGGGAGCATGCCCCAATCGTGCAGCCCCTGGGCGATGACCTCCATCGCCGCGAAGTGGAAGTCCAGGTACGGCGTTCCTGGCCGGATCTGCGCCATGCCAGCCCGGTGCGCCTTCTCGACGAGATCGTGCGCCGCCCGCTGCTCGGCGGAGAAGGTTCCGCTCGCGGGGATCGTGCGCGTCACATCGGCCGTGTACAGCGAGTTCGTCTCGACTCCCATATCGAGCAGCAGCGCTGCATCCGGCAGCACGGGACCATCGCAGCGCACCCAGTGGAGGATGGGCGCGTGGGGTCCGGAGCCGACGATCGTCGAGTACCCGGGCCCATTGCCGAAGGTTCGGGCGTGGCGGTCGAAGGTGCCCTGCAGCCAGCGCTCGCCGAGTCCGTCGGCGATCGCACGAGGGACCTCGGCGACGACCGCCGCGAAGCCCGAGACCGTGTCATCGATCGCGCGCCGAAGCTGCGCGATCTCCCACTCGTCCTTCACCATGCGGAGGTTGGAGAGCTCACGGTCGAGCTCGGGCGATCTGAGGAGCGAGAGGGCGTCGAGGACCGAAGGTGGCACAGAGGCGCTCGCGAGGCCACCCCGCTCGATGCGCACGCCAGCCAGCTCCTGGACGGGCTTCACATCGAGGTCGAGCGCTTCGGCCCACTGCGCCACCCCGGGGGAGGCTCCGACCCAGAGCTCGCCGTGGTTGGCGTCGCTGAAGAACCCCGCCTCTCCGGGGCGGAACGGTGCGGGAAGGTACAGCGTCGCGTCGTGGCCACCTGGCACGGGATGCAGCACGAGGGTCGCCCCCTCGACCTGGCAGCCGGTCAGCCACACGAAGTCGCTGTTGGCGCGGAACCCGTAGTTGCAGTCGTCGTTCCGAACGGGAGCCGCACCGCTCGACACGACCAGCGCCGAGCCGGCGAAGCGCGCGCTGAGCCGTGCTCGGTGGGAGGCTGCGGCTGCGGCAGCGCCGGGTGTCAGCGCGATCGGCGCATCCACGTCCTGCCAGTCACGCGCGATGAACTCGGTGAAGGCCGGGATGCTCGCGAGCTTCGGGTACCTGGTCCCCGCATAGGGCGGCCGCGCGGTGGTCGCGGAATCTCCGTGGGTGTGTCCTACGTTCATCGTCGCTCTCCTCCTCGGTCGCGGACCAGCTCCCTCAGGCGCGTGAACGTGCGCCCCGAACCGATCCCGTCATGCTCGAACTCATTGGTGACCCAGCTGGTGGAGTTGCCGACGCGGGTGAGCGTGTCGAGCTGCAGCTGAGCATCCACGTACATGTCGTCGAAGTACACGGCGGCGGCCACGGGCACCTCGTTGGCGGCGAGCGCATCGAAGTCGTAGAGGGCGCTCCATTCCTCCCGGCTGGCGAGCTCGTGCACGGCGTCGCGGAACCCGCGCAGCAGTCGCACCTCGTCGAACATCCAGGGGAACGCCATCTCACCCGTGAACAGCAGCGGCCGGCGCTCAGCGTCGAACTGGGGTCGGCGCTCACGCTCGCGCTGCGCGGCCCAGTTCGTGGCGCCGCTGCGCTCGTCGCCGTAGATCGACTCCTGGAGCGTCCAGAACAGTGGGTTGCCGGCACTCGACGTGCGCGCGAGCACCTGCGCCAGGAACGGCTCGCTGAGGCGTCCGTCCGGCGTGATGGCGTCCTCGAGGAGCCAGTGCATGCGCTCGAAGCCCGGCTTCATGCCGAAGTCGAGGCCGAGCGACTGGAAGCGCTGCACGGTGAGCCGGTCGCCGTCCGGCAGGCGCACGTCGTCGTCGGCCAGGCAGTCGGCGATCGCCGACACGATCGCGACGTCCTGCGGGTAGCGCCTCGCGAACTCGGCGTTCTTCTGCTCGACGCGGGTGAAGGTGCGTCGGTACACTTCTGCCGCGTCGGGCGGCGTTCCGGGGATGCCCCCGCAGACGTAGCTCGCCGCGATGGCCGCCGGTGCGTGCGAGAGGTAGGCGAGCGTCAGCCATCCCCCGTAGCTCTGCGCGAGAGTCGCCCACCGGGCACCGCCGTACAGCGCCGCGCGAACGTGCTCGAGGTCGCGCACGATGGAGTCGGCCCGGAAGCGAGAGAGGTAGTCCGCGCCACGAGCACCGTCGCCGAGACCCGCAACGGTGTGCGCATCGACCGGGGTGCTTCGCCCGGTGCCTCGCTGGTCGACGAGCACCAGCCGGTAGTCCTGGAGCGCCTCGCGGATCCAGCCCGATACCTCGACCGGCCGCGGGTTCGACCCGCCAGGGCCGCCCTGCAGGTAGGTCAGGAGCGGCAGCTCATCGCGCTTCCGATCAGGGTCGACGAGCTCGCGCACGAACAGCGAGATCTCGGCCGACTCAGGGTCCCACCAGTCAAGGGGCACCCGGATGCTCTGCTCGCGCACCCACATGCCCGGCATCGAGTACTCGACGACTTCACTCACGCTGACTCCTCCTGCTCTTCTCGTTCCCTGCGGCGGCGGGCCCGCTCGTTCTTCTTCCGCAGCGCATCCCATTCGGGGTTGATGCGCGGCACGGCGTCCAGGAGCGTGCGCGTGTACTCGTGCGTCGGCCGCTCGAACACCTGGTCGCGCTCCCCGATCTCCACGATGCGCCCTTCGCTCATGACCGCGACCCGCGTCGCGATCTGCCGCACCACGGCGAGGTCGTGCGCGATGAAGAGGTAGCTGAAGCCCTCCTCCTCCTGCAGCTGTCGGAGCAGATTGATCACCTGAGCCTGCACGGACACGTCGAGCGCCGAGACGGCCTCGTCGCAGATCACGAGCTTCGGGCCGACGGCGAGCGCACGCGCGATGCCGATGCGCTGTGCCTGCCCACCCGAGAACTGCGCTGCATAGCGCCCGGAATGATCCGGATCCAGTCCGACCCGCTCCATGAGACCCCTCGCGAAGCTCCTCGCTCCTCCGGGGATCTCGCGCCTCTGGTAGACGAGCGGCGCCGTGATGATGCGCTCGACCGTGTGGCGCGGGTTGAGCGACGAGAACGGGTCCTGGAAGACGACCTGGACCTCGCCCCGGAAGGCGTGCAGCTCCTTGCCCTTGATCGAGCTCACGTCCTGCCCTTGGAACTCGACGGTTCCGCTCGTGACATCCATGAGGCGCGCGACGAGCCGCGCCGTCGTCGACTTGCCCGATCCGGACTCGCCGACGAGCGCCAGCGTCTCGCCCTGGTGCACCTCCAGCGACACGTCGTCGACGGCACGGAAGCTCCTGCTCTTCGAGAACAGACCGCCGTTGCCCTCCGTGCTGAACTCGCGCACGAGGTGCTGAGCTCGCAGGAGCGGTTGCGTCTCGTTCATCGGGTCTCCTCCTGGCGCATGGTCTGCACTGGCACAGTCGTGGTGCGCAGCAGGCCGATCTCATCGTCGATGCGCGGCACCGCGTCGAGCAGCAGTCGCGTGTACGGCTCCTGCGGGTCGGTGAAGATCTGCTCGACGCTCCCCGACTCGACGAGCTCGCCGCGCTGCATGACGACGATCTGGTCGGCGACCTCGCTCACCACGGCGAGGTCGTGGGTGATGAGGATCATGCCGGCTCCCGTCTCCTTCCTGATCTCCGTGAGGAGGTCGAGGATCTGCGCCTGGACCGTCACATCCAGCGCAGTGGTCGGTTCGTCGGCGATGATCAGATCCGGTTCCATGCTCAGCGCCATGGCGATCATGACGCGCTGCCGCATGCCACCGGAGAACTGGTGAGGGTAGTGGTCGACCCGCCGGGCGGCGTCGCGGATGTGGACGCGCTCCATCGCCTCGATGGCGACCTTCCTCGCCTCCTTCCTGCCGACCCCGGTGCGGTGCGAGCGGTACGCCTCCGCGATCTGCGTGCCCACGGTGTAATACGGGTTGAGCGACGACAGCGGGTCCTGGAAGATCATCGCGATGCGATCGCCTCGGATGGCCCGCATGGCGGGCTCGCGGAGCGTGCTCAGCTCCTGCCCGTCGAACACCAGCGACCCCGAACGTGCCGCGCCCTTCGGGAGGAGGCCCATGATGGCGAGGCTCGTCATCGACTTCCCCGAACCGGATTCGCCGACGATGCCGAGCGCCCCGCCCCTCGGCACGTCGAAGTCGATGCTCTTGACCACTTCGGTCCTGCCCTCGGCGGTCTCGAAGGACACGGTGAGGTCACGCACGCTGAGGAGCGAGCCAGCAGAGTCCGGCATGCCAGTGGATGAGGATGCGAGTGCGTTCATTTCGATGCTCCAACTCTGACCCGAGGGTCGATGACGGAGTACATGAGGTCGACGACCATGTTGCCGACGACGACGAGGAATGCCGCCAGCAGGGTGACGCCCATGATGACGGGCTGATCGTTCTTCGTGATCGAGTCGGCGGCGAGCTTGCCGACACCGTTGATGCCGAAGACCGTCTCCGTGATGAGCGCGCCGCCGAGGAGGCCGGCGAAGTCCATCCCGAAGATCGTGACGATCGGCGTGAGCGCGGGTCGCAGCGCATGCCTGCGCCAGACGAGGCTGGGCCGCAGGCCCTTCGCCTTCGCCGTGCGCACGTAGTTCTCCTGCAGCGTGTCGATCACGTTCGCGCGGGTGAGGCGCGTGTACGTGGCCGCGTAGCCGATGGAGAGCACCACCCAGGGCATGATGAAGTTCAGGAACCACTGCACCGGATTGTCGAGGAACGGCACGGCCTGCGGAAACGGCAGCCAGCCCAGCGAGACGACGAGCACGAACTGCAGCACGAGCGCGAGCACGTAGTTCGGGATGGACATCCCGCCGAGCGTGAGGCCCGTGATGAAACGGTCCGCGAACTTCCCCTCCTTGACGGCGCTGATCACGCCGCCCATCACGCCGGCGAGGAGCCAGAGCACGGCGGCGCCGATCGCGACGGTGGCCGAGACGGGCAGACGCTGCATGATCATCTCGGTGACCGGCTGGCTCGACTGGAACGAGTAGCCGAGGCAGGGCGCGGCGCATTCGATGACGGAGCCGCTCGCCTCATAGGTGCGACCGAACACGAGCCCGCCGAGGAAGGTCCAGAACTGCGTCCAGAACGGCAGGTCGAGGCCGAGGTTCTCGCGGATCTGATCGATGCGCTCCGGGGTGCAGTTCTTACCGCAGATCTGCACGGCAGGATCGGGCGAGAGCACGAAGAACACGATGAACGTGAACAGGCTCACGAGGAACAGCACGAGGATCATGCCGAGCAGGCGATTGATGGCGTAGCGGGTCATGAGCGGGCCTCCCCCGACTCGGCGAGCTTCTTGATCCGGTCGCCGAGCACCGTGAACGAGAGCACGAGCAGGAACAGGAACACGCCGGGGATGAGGAAGTACATGGGGTCGACGGCGTACCAGCCGACGGAGCTCGCGATCATCTGCCCCCAGGAGGGCGTGGGCGGCACGACACCGACGCCGAGGAAGGACAGGCCCGCCTCGGTGCCCACGTAGCCCGGGATCGCGAGCGTCGTCATGACGATGATCGTCGAGCGCAGGTTCGGCAGGATCTCCCTGAAGATGATCTGCAGGCTCGACGCGCCGGATGCCTTCGCCGACTCGACGTACTCCCGCTGCTTGATCGACATCGTCTGGCCCCGCACGATGCGGGCCAGGTACGGCCAACCGAAGACCGAGATGACGAGGACGAGCAGCAGCTGCCGATTGTCTGCGGGTAGCGCGGACAGGACGGCGATCATGAAGATGAGGGCCGGGAACGCCATGAGGAACTCCATGACGCGGGAGATGATCGTGTCGACCCACCCGCCGAAGTAACCGGCCAGCAGCCCGAAGACGACGCCCATGATGCTCGTGAGTGCGGTCGCGGACAGCGCGATGGTCATGGACACCTGCGCGCCGTAGACGATACGGGCGAAGATGTCGCGACCGCTGCCGGGCTCCACGCCGAACCAGTGCTCGGCACTGATGCCGCCCCAAGGGCCGAGAGGCACGCCACCGAGGTTCGGGTCGATGGCGCTCTGGTCGAAGGCGTACGGGTCCCATCCGCTCAGCTTGACGAGCAGCGGGGCAGCGAGCGCCATCACGATGATGAGCACGATGTACGTGCTCGAGAGCACGGCGCCCCAGTCGCGGAAGAACGCGCGGGCGAGCCGACGGCCGGAGGCAGGTGGTGCATCCAGGGTCTCAGCGAGACCCGGATCACCACCTGCCGTGCCCTCGACCTCAAGGTTGGTCGACGAGAAGGTCATGACGATTAGCCCCTAGACGGGTCCGCGAGGCCGACGATGGTCAGGTCGGTCATGCTCGTGCTCGGGGAGTAGCCTGCGATGTTCTCGCCTGGCAGGAAGACGCCCTTCTCGAGGACCAGCGGGGCGATGGGCGCGAGTTCCATGATCTGCTTGTCGAGCTCGCCCCACGCGGTGTTCGCCGCGTCGAGGTCGGTCATGGCCTTGATCTCGTCGATGCGGTCGTTGATCGCAGGGTCGTTGATCTGCGCCAGGTTCGAGTTGCCCTTGTCGGTGATGTTGCGTCCGTCGAAGAGCGGCGGCAGGAACGTGCTGGCGCTCGACGCCCAGTCGGGGCACCAGCCGGTGATGGCTGCGTCGTGCTGCTGCGAGGGTGTGCCGATCGTCTCGTAGTAGGTCGAGGTGTCGATGACGTTGAGGGCGACGTCGATGCCGAGCGGCGCGAGCGCCTGCTGGATCGCCTCTGCCTGGGCCTGCATCTTGGGCTGCGAGCGGATGTCGAGGGTGAACGAGAATCCGTCGCCGACACCAGCCTCCTGGAGGAGCTTCTCGGCTTCTGCCGTGTTGCCGGCGAAGTCGTCGCTCGGGTACAGGTCGTAGTCGAGGTGGCCGTTGACGGCCGCCGGGATGATGGCGGTTGCCGGGTCTGCCAGCTGGTTGCCGCCTGACGCGTTCTGCACTGCCGAGCGGTCGATGGCGTAGTTGATGGCCTGGCGTACCTTGACGTCCTTGAACACGTCCTTGCTGGTGTTCATGGACATGTAGGTCGTGCAGAAGGCAGGTGAGGTCACCATGCGCTCCTGCAGCTGCGGGGTCTGGAGGCGGGGGAGGCTCGCTGCCTGGACGACCCCGGCAATGGCGTTGACGTCCGCCGACTGCCCGGCGATCATGCGCTCGTCGATGGTGGCCGGGTCGAGGCCGATGTCGAACTGCCACGCGTCCGGGTACGCCTCGCGCACGTCATCGGTGTCCGGGTCCCAGTTCTCGTTGCGCACGAGCTTGATCGCCGTGCCGGGGGTGTAGCTGTCGAGGGTGTACGGGCCCGACGCGATGATGTCGTTGATGAACTCGCTGCCGCCGCCGGTTCCAAGGGGGAACGGGACGGCGTTGGCTTGTGCGAGCACGTTGTCGAACTCGGGGAAGGGAGCCTTGAGGTTGAAGACGATGGTCTGCTCGTCTGGTGTCTCGATCGTCGGCAGGTCGCCCGTGACGTAAGGGCCTTCGTACCCCTCGGGTGCGTCGATGACCTGCTTGAGGTACGGCGAGCCGATACCGATCTCGGGGTCCCAGGCGCGCGAGATGCCGAACTTGACCTCCGCGGAGGTGATCGGGTCGCCGTTGTCGAATTTCAGGCCCTCTTTGAGCGTGTAGGTCCACTTGAGGCCGTCTTCAGACTGCTCGCCGAGGCCTTCAGCCAGGTCGGCGACGATCGCGTTCGGGTCCTCGGCGTTGCCGGCCGCCTGCATCGTGAGGCCTCGGTAGATGAGACGGTAGAAGGCGTTCACGCCTCCGTCGAATCCGCGCGCGGGGTCGAGGTAGGAGAAGTCGGCGTTCTGCAGCATGTGCACGGTGCCGCCGGTGGCTGGTTCACCGCTGGCGCCTCCTTCGGCCTGTGGCGCTGCTCCTCCACCGCAGGCGCTCAGCAGCATGATCGACGTCGTCGCCAGGGCTAGGACGCCGGCGAGCCTGGTTTTCTTCACGGGGTTTCTCACGGGGTTTCCTCTCTGAGGGTCTTCGTTGCGAAGACGAGGGCTTCTGCTCTCCGTCGCGCTTTCGCGACGAAATGAGAGCGATCACATTTACGACAGACGAAAGCGGCTGCTGACAGCCGCACACACCTCCGGTGTGAAATGTGACATATCACTTGAACTCGAATCGCTGCCGTACGGAGACACGGCTCCATACGACACCCGCAACATTTCCCTGGTGTGCAAGAAATGTTTCGCCCACGTGAAATCCAAGCGGCGGTGCGAGCCTCCCGTGACCCGCATCTCCCCCGGCGACGACTGCGAATGCGAAGCCGTGCAGAAGGGGGCGTGCGTCTTGGCCATGTGAACTCCGTCGGTCACTGCGGGCTGGAATCTGGTCGCTCGAGTCGGGGTAACGTATCACACAGCACTCCGAGCGCACGTGCATTCACCCGCCACCCCCAGCGCACGAAGCTGCCACGTCGACCGCGAGAATCCTCCGATTCCAGTGATGTCGTGGACATCGATGTCGACGTCGTCGCGACCGACACCCTCCGCCGTGAAGCCCGCGATCGCGCCCTCCGCGAGGCAGTCGCAGTGTGACCATCACTGAGAAAGCCTCGCAGAAGACGCGAGACGGGGCGACACGTGTGCTCAGATCATCGCCCTGCGCACCTTCACTTGAACGCCGACGTCCCTGAGCTGCGCCGAGAGCTCTCGAAGACCGTCCTGTCGGCCCTGGAAGGGTGAGCAGCTGCCCGCCGTCGAGCAACCGCGCCGAGCACGACGTCGGCGACGAGGAAAGCGGCGAGCGAGATTCCCATGAGCGGCAGGAACATTCCGACCGCCGCCGCACCGGCCAGCACCAGCAGAACGCCCCACCACGGCGCGCGCCGGAGCGTTCCCCGCGGCGGTGACGCGCCCACACGACGCGACTGGTCGTGCTTCGGGCGCCGCTGCCACCACATGACGTAGCCCCACACGACCAACGCCGCGATGCCGATGGCGACGGCGAACAGCACGAGCTGGTTCGCGAGGCCGAACATGGAGCCCATGTGCAGGTCGATGCCCCAGCGGCTGAGCTTCGCGACCGGCCCGAACTCGGCGAAGTCGACCCGGTCGACGACCTGCATCGTCGCGCCATCGATGGCCACCGCATCCACCTCGGTCGGGAAGCTGCGCTGGATCTCCTGCACGACCCACGCCGTGCCCGGCTCGGCCGGCGGCCGGATCTCGACGAGCCCCGTGTTGACGTTCACCTCCTGCGCGACCGAGAGCACCGAGTCGTAGGCGCGCGGGCTCAGCGCTGCGACGTCGGCACTCGGCGTCGGCGCACCGTGACTGTGCCCGTGCCCGGCGTGTTCGTCGGCAGCAGGGCTGCCCGCGCCGTCGAGGCTCGTGCTGACCGAAGGCGTCATCCAGCCCACGGCGGCGCGCAGCTCACTGAAGTTCGCCCCGCCGTACTGCGACCAGGTGATGCCCGTGACCGACAGGAAAAGGGCCCCGGCGAGCACCCAGATACCGGTGGATGCGTGCAGGCTGCGCGTGCGAACGAACCCTGTCGCCTCGAGGTTCGGCCGCAGCAGCTCGCGCTGCTGCGACGCCCGCTTCGCACGGCGAGCCCGCTGATACCTGGTCACCCAGAGGCCAGCTCCGGCGAGCGCGACGACCCCGAGCCAGGACGCCGCGAGCTCGCTGTAGAGCCTGCCGGCATCGCCGAGGTGGAGGCTGCGGTGCAGGTCGGAGACCCAGGTTCGGAACGGCAGGGAGCCCGAGGTGCCATACACGGGCAGGTCCCCGCGCACCTCGGCGGTCGCGGGATCGACGAAGACGGCGCGGGTCCTGCTCTCCCCCAGTCCAGCATCCGCATACATGACTCGCGTCGTGTCGCCGGGTTCCGGCGCCGGCCGCACCGCGACGATCGCCGGGGAGGCTCCGGCCGGCCCATCCCCGACGTAGGCGTCGGCCGCTTCGATCTGCTCGGCGAGCGGCAGGTACTCGTCCCCCGTCGGCGCGTGCAGCTCGCGGTCGTACACGAGCTGCTCGACCTGCGGTGTCAGCGCGTACAGGGCACCACTCAGCGCGGCGATGAGGATGAACGGGCCGACGAACACGCCTGCGAAGAAGTGGAGACGCATCAGCAGCTGAGCGAACCAGCCTCGCCGTGGAGTCGGACGCGCAGCGCTCACGCGAGGATCCCCTCTCCGATGTAGCCGCCTTCCGCGCATCCGGGTGGGATGGCGAACACCGCGGAGCCGATCGGCGTCGTCCACTCGTTGAGCAGATCGAGCTCGTCGAGGCGCCGCTGAACGGGCACGAACTGCGCGTCCACATCCGCCTGGAAGGAGATGAAGAGCAGGCCGGAGTTCGAGATCTGCTCGCCGCTCGGGGCGTCGTCGTAGTTGTAGCCGCGACGGAAGAACCGCTCCGCCGTGTTCTCCGACCGCGCCCGCCGCAGGTGCGAGAACTCGGCGATGACGGGGAATCCCGCGGCGTTCTTGGCGGTGAAGTCGGGCTCGTCGTGCTCCTGGGTGCCGGTGAGCGGGGCCCCGTTCGCGAGGGTGCGCCCGACCGACTGCTCGCGGCCGCTGCGGTCGAGCCTGTCCCACTTGTCGAGGTCCATGCTGATGCGCCGCACCACCATGCCCGTCCCTCCCGCGAACGCGCCTTCCGTGATCCACACGAGCTGCTCGAAGTCGACGGTCGGCGGCGCGGGGTTGACGGTGCCGTCGACCTGCCCGAACAGGTTCCGCATCGTCGTGCCGGATGCCTCGGAGCCGCGTGCCCGGCGGAACCCGGGCTGCGTCCACCGCACGGTCGCGAAGCTGCGGGTGTCCTTCAGCAGCATCCGCAGCGCGTGGGCGACGGTGAACGGGTCGTCGGCGGCGACCTGCAGGAGCAGGTCGCCGTCGTTCCACGCGTCCTCGAGGCGGTCGATGCCGAAGGCAGGGAGTGGCCGCAGCCAGGCGGGGGCCTGCGTCGGGGAGGTGGAGGCGCGGCGGACGAACTCCGGGCCGAACCCGAACGTGACCGTGAGGTTCGCGGGCACGTGCGCGAGCTCGGGTTCGGAGTCGGCGAGCGCCGGTTCGCCGCGGGCGAGCCTCGCCGCGTCGTCGGTGAGGAGCTGCATGAGGCGGCGCAGCGCGTCGCGGTCGGTGCCGTCGCGCAGGTCGAGGGCCACGAGTGTCGCGTGCGCCTGCGGCGGCGTCGCGATGCCGGCCTGATGCTGGCCGTAGAACGGGACGGTGTCATCCCCCGGCACGGGAACGGGAACGCTGTCGTCCTGGCTCGCAACGGGTGCCGCGAGGCGGAGCGCCTGGTCTGCGCCGATGGCCGCGGCCGCGCCGAACCCGGCGACAGCCCCTCCGAAGAGGAGCTGCCGCCGAGTCGGGCGGGTGCGACCAGGGCTCTGGTCGCCGTGCATCAGCTGTTGTCCGCGTCGTCGGGGTGATCCGCGTGGTCGCTGTGGTCCATCTCCGTGTCGCCGCCCATGTCATCCATGTCGCCGTCTTCGTAGGTCTCGTTGGCGCCCGCGTAGTCCTTGGCAGGGGCGGTGAAGTCGAGCGTCGAGTCGTCCGAGAACGTGAGGGTGAACGTGATCTCGTCGCCCGCGACGATGGGCTCCGGCAGGTCCATGAGCATGATGTGGTTGCCACCGGGCTCGAGGGTGAGCGCTTCACCGGCGGCGATCGTGAATCCGCCGCCCTTCTCGCGCATCGTCATCTCGCCGGTCTCGTTCGCGACCGTCTCGTGCAGCTCGAGGGCGGTGGATGCCGGGCTCGCGACCGACACGATCGTCACGTCCCCCGACCCCGTGTTCTCGATCTCGCCGAATGCGGCGGACATGCCGGAGTCCTCGGCCTTGACCCAGGTGTTCTCGACGGTGACGGACTCGGCGGCGGGCGTCGCCGAGTCGGCATCCGCACCGGTGGCGGTGCTTGCCGTCGTGCACCCCGTGAGGGCGAGCGCCGCGGCCGTGAGGAAGGCTGCTGCTGCGAGTGGGCGGGTGGTGCTCGTGGTCATGCTGGTCATGAGTTGGGTTCCTTTTCTGGAGGAGAAGAAGCGAATGTGTTGGGCGGCGGAGTCAGCGCGCATCGGCGTCGCCGTCCTGCTGGGCGCCCTTGCGGGAGCGGACGATCACCCAGGCGACGCCGAGCGCGACGACCGCGCCCAAGCCGCCGATGAGGAGCAGCCGCGGCACGTCGAACGCCGACCGGGAGGTGACCTCGGCCGTGGGCTCGGTCGTCGCGCCGGAGTCGGACTCCGACGCAGGGGCCGAGTCGGCGTCAGACACGGCCGCCTCGCTCGGCGCCGGTGTGGCGGCCTCTGCGGCGAGCGCATCCGCTGCACTCGCATCGCCGACCGTGAACGGAATCGTGCCAGTGATCGGGTGCCCGTCTGACGAGACGACGCGCCAGTTGATGGTGTACGAGCCGTCCGGCAGCTCGTCGTCGATGGTGCTCGTGACCGCGGAGCCGTCGATGACCGGTTCGCCGGTCGCCCAGGCGGTGCCGGCGGCGTCCTCGAGGACGACCATCGGACCGATGTCCATGATGTCGGCGGAGTAGCGGAGCGTGATGTCGGCGGGTGCCGCGTCGAGGGCCGCCCCCGGCGCTGGTGCGCTCTCGATGAGCTGGTCGTGGGCCTGCGCGGGGGCCGCGCCCGCGAAGCCCAGGAGGCAGGCCACGAGCAGCGCGAGCACTGCGGAGGCCGCGCGGACGACGCGCTTCGGTTCGGTGGTCGGTGGGAGGAGTGCTTGGGTCGTTGAAAGGGGAGTTGAGTCGATTGACATCTCGAGAATTCCTCGGGTCTGTCCGACCGCACGCGAACCGAGCGCGCAGAGCGCGCGCGGCTGCCGCGGACGGAGAAAATTCGACGCCGGCCCGCACCGGATCGCCTCCCCCGTGGAAGCGGGGTCGAGGGGATGCGGTGCTAGTTCGAGGTCGCGAACGTTGAGGGTCGCGGGGGCGCGGGCGGGCCGCGTCGCGGCTGCGTGCGCCCGGCGCGAACCGTCAGCGACGGTACCCAGGGCAGATCGAGTGGCGCCGAGTCGACGGGCGCCGTGGGGCGCTCGCCTCGGGCGAGGAGGAGGATCGTGCGCAGCAACGGCAGCAGCAGCTCGACTGCCGAGTCCCTCGCCTTGGCGAGGCTCGCGACGAGCGTCTCCCCGAAGAAGAGGGCGAGGGCCGTCAGCACCGCGGCCACGGCGTGCATCGCCCACATGAGCGCGCCGTCGTGGGCCAGGTGCAGCGCCGCCCCGGAGGGAACCGCGCTGCCCGCGGTCGACGCGAAGTCAGCCATGGCGGAGGCCGCGGCGAGCTGGCCGTGGCCGGCGTGCGCATCCGCCGCCGAACCCGCGCCGACGGCCGCAGACGGCGTGCCGAGCACGAAGAGCGTGTGGAAGAGGAACTGGCTGGCCCCGACCGACAGGGCGAGGCGCAGCGAGTCGGTGCGGATGCGCGCGAGCAGCAGGCACGCGAGCACGGCAAGGCCGAACGGGAAGGCGACGCCGAGGAGGCCAGGCATGCCGCCACCCGCGAGGACGTGCGAGGCAAGCGCGATGAACGTGGAGACGGAGGCGGCGACGAACGCGAGCTGCACCCGGCGGACCCGGGCGGCATCGCGCGGTCGCTGATCGACGGGCGCGGCCAGGCCGGCCTCGAAGTCGAGATCGGTGCCGAAGTCGAGATCGGTGCCTCGCAGCTCCACTTCACCCATGGCGGGTGTCAGCAGGCCGGTCGAGGTCACCCCTCAAGTCTAGGCGGCTCTTCTACGCCTCGTAGACGCGACCCTTCCACGCGACGCGGCGTCGCCCGGCCAGCGCGTAGACGGGCAGCACGAGCAGCGGACTGATCGGGCCCAGGATCCCCTCCGCCAGGTCGAGCGGCCGGCGTCGCCCCGTGATGACGCTCACGAGGGTGCGGTCGAGCAGCCCCGCGATGCGCACGAGGTGCAGGATGCGTGCCGTCGCGCCCCTGCCCGCGCTGGCTTGGGCATCCGGCCACACCCGCAGCACCCAGGGCAGCGTGTAGACGCAGATCGTGAGGAGGCTCGTCGCCGCCATCAGCGCTCGAGAACCGTGGTGGAGGCCGAGGAGCGACTTCGCGAAGCCGCGCACGGAGCTACCGTAGCCGTCGTACATGCGCACGGCGATGGCGCTTCCGCCGCGCGCGACGACAACCCGCCCGCCAGCGGCGCGCATCCGCTCGGCGAGGCGCATGTCCTCGACGAGCTCACCGCTCACGGCCGCGTGGCCGCCGATGCGGTCGTAGGCGGCGCGGGTGAATGCCATGACCTGGCCGTTCGCGACGACCGGCGCGCGCCGGTGCTGCAGGGCCACGGGCACCGAGCCGAGCACGACGGCGTCGTTTAACGGGGTGATAAGCCGCTCGCCGAGCGTTCGCGTCTCCTGGCGCGGGAACACCGTGAGCAGATCGGCGCGGGACGCGCGCATGGTGGCCAGCAGCGCATCGAGCGCGCCGGGGCTCCAGCGCACGTCGGCGTCGGTGAACACCAGCACGTCGCTCGGGTGCCGCGCGACGGCGTCTGCCTCTGCCTCTGCCTCGGCTGCTTCAGGATCTCCTGACCAACATCGGTGCGATTCCGAGTGTTCTCGGCCCGAAGCGGGCGCTGCCGGCGGATTCTGCACTGAAGTTGGACACTGGCTTGCGCGACCAGCGGGACCGGGAGCGGCACGACCGGGAAAAGGAGCGGGGGCGGGAGCGGGCGCAACTGCCTCGGCGAGCTGCGCGCACGACCAGTTCTTGCCCGTCCAGCCGTCGGGGCGAGGCGCGCCGCCGAGCACCCGGGCGCCCGCCGACTCGCTGAGGGCCCTCGTCGCGTCGCTCGACTCGTCGTCGAGCACGATGACCTCATCGGCGCCCTGCCCGAGGAACCCTGGCAGCGTCTCCCGCAGGGTCGCCTCCTCGTCGCGGGCGGGGATCAGCAGCGAGACGCGAGGGGCCCGCTGTCGAGCTGGTGCGCCGGCCCGCAGACTCGGCTGCGTCAACAGGTTCCCGAGCAGCACGACGGCCCGGGCACCGAGGTAGGCGAGCGCGATTCCGGCGACGGCGCGGCTCGCGAGCACCCGGCTCACCCGCGCCCCCTGCCGCGCGCCCCGCCGCGGCGCATCCCGAAGCCCTCGGGCCTCGTCAGGTAGGCGAGCATCCGCCCGGCGATCCCGACCCGGTCTCGACGGAAGCGCTGCGCGTCGAACACGACCCGGTAGCCGGGGAGCGGGCGGGCGGGATCGGCGGCGTCGAGCGCCCGGTCGAGCTCGCCGAGCATCGACGCGAGCGCCGCCCGGAGCTGCTCCGGGCGCACCGGTGCGCCGAAGCGGATGAACGCCTCCGGCTTCGCGGCACCCCGAAGGACGACGCGGATCGCGACGGGCACAAGCGGCACTCCAGCTCGCTCCGCGACCCACTCGGCACCAGGGTGCAGGTCGGACAGGCCGCGTCCGGCGCGCAGCTCGCCCTCCGGGAAGATCAGCGCCCAATCGCCCGCCCGGGCGCGGGCCACGAGAGTGCGGAGCGCGCGCGGAGGAACGGCACCGACCAGCCTCAGGAACGGGAAGCGCTGCAGCTGCTCGTCGCCCATCATGACGGCGACGTCGGAGCCGACGTTCCTGGCGAAGAGGCCGATGAGGTAGGCGTCCCACCAGGAGCCGTGGTTCGCGGCGAGCACCGCCCCGCCCGCCGGGGGCGTGCCCGTGACGGCGATCGAGAGCAGCCCCGTCCGCACGTCGCGCACAGCGCTGCGCACGAGCAGTGCGCGGGCCAGGCGAAGCATCATGGTGTGCTCGACGCTATCGCAGGCGAGGGAGCGACAGGCCGGGCGGACGAACGCTCACCAGCCGCGCAGGCCCGCGGCGACGACGCCCCCGACGACGAGCAGGAAGACCAGCAGGTCCGTCCAGGTGGCGACGAGCTCGTTCAGGCTCTTGCCGCGCTTCGCGAGGTGGCGCAGGCCCGCGAGGCCGAGGTAGATCGCCCCGGGGAGCGCCCCGATGAGCCCCCAGCCGGGGACGAGCGAGGAGACGAGTGCGACCACGCCGAGGCTGAGGTTGGCGAGACCGAGCTCCTGGACGACCTGCGCGGTCGCCGCTCCGGTCTTCGTCATCGTGTCGGTCGAGGCACCGGTTCCGGTGCCTGTATCGCCCCATTCGGCGTCGTCGTCAGGAGCGTCCTCCGAGTCGCCGTGCGCCGCTCCGAGGATCGTCTGCGTGGTGCGCCGAGGGTTCGTGAGCTGGCTGATGCCGGCGACGATGAGGCGGATCCCCACTCCCCAGAACGCGAACCAGATCCCGAACACGATGGCCGGGTTCCCGCCCGCGACGCCCAGGTGGACGCCGCCGAAGATCAGCGGCAGCACCACTGTCTGGAGGATCACGAGGAGGGCGTACATGCACGGTCCGATCGGCGTCGGGATGCCCGCAGCATCACTGCCGATCTGAGCGGTCAGTGCTGCATCGCTGCATCGAGGGAGGGGTGATCTGCACGCTATTGCATGCCGAGTCCCGCCGACAACACGGCGACGCGCGTTTACATGGACCGTCGTGCTGAAAGAATGGCCGGGTGAGCATCCACCCGAGTTTCACGCCGAAGAAGCCCTGGTACCGGCGCAAGAGTAGGACGGTGCCCCTCGGCGTGCTCTCCGCGGGGCTCGTGGGCGCGATCATCTGGGTGTCGACCCCCTGGCCAGCTGCCATGCTCATCCGCGCCCTGTTCGAGCTCGACGCGAAGCGCACCATCACCGAGATGGAGACGTTCGCCCCGACCGCCGACACCCTGCAGGCGCAGCTCGACGTCCCCTACGGCGACGACGGATCCGACACGACCTTCGACCTGTACTCCCCCGCTGGCACGAGCGAGGCGCTGCCGACGGTCGTGTGGATCCACGGGGGCGCGTGGATCTCCGGCGGCAAGCAGAACGTCGACCCGTACGTGCAGATCCTCGCCGCCGAGGGGTTCACGACGGTCGCCCTGAACTACACGGTGGCCCCCGAGGCCACGTACCCGACGGCGCTCACGCAGCTGAACGACGCGCTCGCACACCTCACCGAGCACGCCGCCGAGTACAACATCGACCCGAGCCGCATCGTCCTCGCCGGCGACTCCGCTGGCGCGCAGCTCGCAAGCCAGCTCGCGACACTCGCCACGAACCCCGACTACGCCGAGCTCGTCGGTCTGAAGCCGGCGCTCGCCGGCGATCAGATCGCCGGGATGGTGCTGAACTGCGGCATCTACGACGTGAGCGGCATCCCGGACGCGCCCGGCCTCGGCGGCTACGGCTTCCGCGTCGCCCTGTGGGCCTACCTGGGTGAGAAGGACTGGTCGCAGACG
The DNA here is from genome assembly GCF_015351275.1 of Pseudoclavibacter sp. VKM Ac-2867. NCBI lineage: Bacteria > Bacillati > Actinomycetota > Actinomycetes > Micrococcales > Microbacteriaceae > Pseudoclavibacter > Pseudoclavibacter sp. VKM Ac-2867. Next base: position 86,235 of record NZ_JADKSL010000007.1, on the reverse strand, counting down.
CCTGGCGGCCTCGAGATGTCGACCCTCGACTCCGTGACCGCCGACTTCCCGCAGACGTGGATCTCCGGCGGCAACGCCGACCCGCTCACCTCGAACCAGTCGCAGCCGTTCGCGGCGAAGCTGCAGGGGCTCGGCGTGCCGGTCACGACCGTCTTCTATCCGGACGACCACCAGCCGGCGCTGCAGCACGAGTACCAGTTCAAGCTCGAGGGGGCGGATGCGCAGAGCGCGCTCACCTCGACGATCGACTTCCTGAAGTCGGTCACGTCGGCCGCCTGACCGCAGCCCGCCGCCCGCAACCCAGCCAATAGGTCACTTTCACCCCGTTCTCGGGGTCGAGATGGGGCGAAGCTGACCTATTCGGCGGCGGGGTTGGTGGCGGCGGGGCTGGTGGCGGCGGGGTGGTTGGAGACGGGGTTGGTGGCGGCGGTGGAGGTGGCAGCGGCCGAAATGAGCAGCGCCCCGAGCGACGCGGCGATCGTGATCGACGCGGCCGCCCCGAACGCGAAGCTCGCCGGCATGTTCGCCCCCACTGCGAGGTAGGTGCCCGCGTAGACCGAGAGCGCAAGGGCCGCCGCGAGGCGTTGGCTGAGCTGGAAGAATCCGGCCGCGACCCCATTCACCCCTGGCGGCGCCTCCTTGAGCGTCAGTGATTGATTCGATGGGATGAAGAGCCCGGAGAAGAACCCCTGCAGCGTCCCGGCGCCCAGGATCCCGAGCACGATGAGCGGCTCCGATCCGGTCGTCACCAGGGCGATCTCGACGGTCACCACGATGAGCGCCAGGCCGAGGACCCACGTGATCCCGCTACGGCCGAAGCGCCGTGCGAGCCGCCAGCTCAGCATCGACCCGACGACCATGCCGAGGGCGCGGGGCGTGAGCAGCAGCGCCGCGGCGAACGGCGAGTAGCCGAGCCCCTCGATGAGGAACAGCGTGGTCAGCAGTCCGATGCCGAGGGCTGAGCCGAACGTGAGCGCGGCGACGGCGGTCCCGAGCAGGTAGCCGCGGTTGCGGGCGAGCTCAGGATGCAGCACCGCGGCGCCACCCTGCGCGTAGACGCGACGCTCCCAGAGGGCGAAGAGCACGAAGAGCGCAGCCGCAGCTGCAGCCAGCGCGGCGAGGAGGGCCCCGGCGCTCACCGCCGCGACCAGCAGCGCGAGCGTGCCGGTGCCAAGCAGCACGACGCCCACCGCATCTACCTGTCGCAGCGCACCTCGCGCACCGCCCGGCACGGCAGACGGCCGCGGCAGCACGAACACCGCCGACACGATAAGCACCACGGCGAGCGGCACGGCGAGCAGGAAGACGAGCCGCCATCCCGTGTCCTCGGGGAGGACGGTCAGCAGGATGCCCCCGCCGAGCGGGCCGACGAGCCCGGCGGCCGAGCCGGCGGTCGTGTACCCGGAGAGCGCGCGCGAGCGCATGATGCCGCGGAAGGTGTCTTGGAAGAGCCCAAGCACCTGGGGGTTCACGATGCCGGCCCCGAAGCCCTGCACGAGGCGGGCGATGATGACGGTGGTCGTGTCGTCCGCGAGCGCGGCCGCGAACCCGGCGAGCGCGAACAGCGCGAGCCCGAGCACGTACAGCGAGCGTCGCCCGAGCAGGTCGCCCAGCCTCCCGGCGCCCACGAGGGCGAGCCCGAACGCGAGCGAGTACGACGACGTCAGCCACTGCACCTGTGCGCCATCGGCGTCGAGGGAACGCTGGATGCTCGGCACGGCGAAGCTGAACACGGCTTGGTCGAGGAGGGTCGTGAAGGCCGTCGCGACGCCGAGCGCCAGGATGAGCCCGTCCGGGCGCCCTCGTCGTCCGAGAGCTGAGGGCGCGGCGAAACCCGCCGCGCCCTCAGCCTTCGAGGACGCGACGGGTTCCGTCGCCATGGGGTGCGCGGCGATGGCTACTCCTCGCGCGGGAGGCCCGCGGGGTTCACCTCGGAGACGTCGATGCGCTCATCCTGCAGTCCCCAGCGGTCGAGGATCGCGTCGTACTGGCCGTTCTCGATGGCGTGGTTGATGACGATCGAGACGGCTTCGATGAGGCCGTTGTCCTTCGCGGTGCCTGCTGCGATCTGCGCGTTGGCGGGGAAGCCACCGTTGAGGGTGCCGACGAGCTTCGTCTCTCCGTCGCTCGCCGCCTTGAACGCGGCGGTCGCGTTCGGGCCGAAGTTCACGTCGACTCGACCCGACTGCAGCGCGAGGGTGCCCGCCGCGTCGTCTTCGAAGTACTGGAAGTCGACCGGTTCGAGCCCTGCGGCCTTGTTCTCCTCATCCCAGGCGACGAGGATCTTCTCCTGGTTCGTGCCGGCGCCGACGATGACGGAGAGGCCAGCAACATCCTTCGCCTCGGTGATCGACTCGATCTCACTGTCGGCCTTCACGTAGAAGCCGAGCACGTCTTCGCGGTAGGTGGCGAAGTCGAAGAGGTCCTTGCGCTCCTCCGTGACCGTCACGTTCGAGGTGATGAGGTCGTACTTGCCGGACTGGATGCCGAGGGGCCAGTCGGCCCAGGCGGCGACCTCGCCCTTCAGCTCGAGGCCGAGTCCGTCGGCGATGAGCTGCGCGAAGTCGGCCTCACTGCCGAGGCGCGTCACGTTGTCGTCCTCCGCGAGGAAGCTGAGCGGAGGGATGTACGCGCTGCCGACGACGGTGAGCTTGCCGGCCTCGGCGGGCTGCCATCCGGAGGCCTCGAGGGCCGCGATGGCTTCGGGGACCGGGTCGATCTGCGGGCGACCGTCGACGTTCGCGCTGGTCAGGTCGAACTGGATGAGGCCGCTCGCGGGGGCCGCGCCGTCGGGCTCTGCTGCCGTGACGGGAGCCGACTGGCCGTTGACGATGAGGGTCGTCGCGACGACGCCGATGACGGCGAGTGCTGCGACACCGCCGGCGATGACGCCGACCTTCTTCTTGTTGAGCTTTGCCATGGGTGGCACCTTTCGGGTACGTGCGTTGCTGAAGTTCTGGGGTGGGAGATGCGCGACGGGCCAGGGTGTGGCTAGAGGACCTTGCGGATGAAGTCCTGCGTGCGCGGATGCTGCGGGTTCGTCAGCACCTGCTCTGGTGTGCCCTGCTCGATGACGCGGCCAGCGTCGAGGAACACGATGCGGTCGGCGACCTCGCGGGCGAAGCCGATCTCGTGCGTCACGATGACAAGCGTCGTGCCGCCGTGGGCGAGCTCGCGGATGACATCGAGCACCTCCCCGACCAGCTCGGGGTCGAGTGCGCTCGTCGGCTCGTCGAAGAGGAGCACGTCCGGCTTGAGCGCAAGCGCCCTGGCGATCGCGACGCGCTGCTGCTGGCCGCCGGAGAGCTGCCGCGGGTAGTGGTGCTCCTTGCCCTCGAGGCCCACGCGCTGGAGGAGCTTGCGCGCCTGCGCCTCTGCATCCGCTTTGGATGCTCGCTGCAGCGCCACCGGCGCGGCCGTGATGTTCTGCAGCGCCGTGAGGTGCGGGAACAGGTTGAAGTTCTGGAAGACCATGCCAACCCTCGTACGGCGGCGAAGCGTCTCAGCTTCGCGCAGCTCGAAGAGGCGGTCTCCCTTCCTGACGTAGCCGATGTACTCGCCATCGATGAGGATCGATCCGCCGTCGACGGACTCGAGGTGGTTGATGGTGCGCAGGAGGGTCGACTTGCCGGAGCCGGAGGGCCCGAGGAGGGCGACGACCTCGCCTGGTTCGATCTCGAGGTCGATGTCGTGCAGCACCTCGTGGGTGCCGTACGACTTGCTGACGCCGCACACGCTGACCTGCCCGGATGCTGCGCTGCTGCGCTCGAGTTCCGCTTCGGCGTTCCGGTTGATCGTTGCCTGGCTCATGCTTCGCTCACGTCCTTCCGTGCTGGTCCTGGTGCTGGCGCTTCTGTGGGGCGGGCGGTCGCGCCCGCGGGGATGCCGTGCTTCTTCCGGTCGAGCGCCTTCGCGCTCTCGGCGTTCTCTCCGTCCGGCTTCTCGGGGTCCTCGCGCTGTTTATCTATGCCTCCGCTTTGCTCACCGTCGTCGAGCAGCGCCCACTTCTCGGAGATCCACGCGCGCGCCTTCTGGATGGGCGTCGGCGGCAGCTCCCGGTGCGCGCCCTTCGAGAAGTGCCGCTCGATGTAGTACTGCGCGATCGAGAGGAGCGTCGTGATGATGGCGTACCAGACGACCGCGACGAGGAGCAGCGGGATGATGCGCTGGTTGCGGTTGTAGATGACCTGCACCGTGTAGAACAGCTCCGGCAGGGCGACGACGAACACCACGGAGGTGCCCTTGACGAGGCCGATGATCTCGTTGAAGGCGTTCGGCGTGATGGCGCGGGCCGCCTGCGGCAGGATGATGCGGAAGAAGCGGTACCGGCGGGGCAGGCCGAGCGCGGCGGATGCTTCGAGCTGGCCCTGGTCGACGGACAGGATGCCGGCGCGGATGATCTCCGCCGAGTAGGCGGCCTGGTGCAGGGAGAGGCCGAGCGTCGCCGCGGCGAACGAGGAGATGAGCTGCACCGTCGGGAACTCGACGAGCCAGAAGTCGGTCGTGAAGGGCGTTCCGAGCCCGAGCGTCGGGTAGAGGTAGCCGAGGTTGTACCAGACCACGAGCTGCACGACGAGCGGCACGGACCGGAAGAACCAGATGAAGCTCCACGAGAACGAGTTCAGGAGGGGTGACTTCGAGAGGCGTGCGACCGCGAGCAGTGCACCGAGGATGAAGCCGATCGCACCGGAGAGCACCGTCAGCTGGAGTGTCAGGACCAGCGCGTTGAGCACGATCTGGCTGAAGAAGTACTCGCCGAAGACGTTCCACTCGTAGCGCTGGTTCGTGACGAGCGACCACGCGAACTGGGCGACGGCGAACACGGCGACGGCGGAGAGGATCCACAGCACCCAGTGCTTGGGGTGGACGACCTTGAGGTGCTCACCCGGCCCGAGCGTCTGCATCCGCCGGCTCGCGAGTGGCTTCGCGTCGTCTGGCGGCGTCGACGACGGGCTGTCGGTGGTCGGTGCGGTGTCGAGTTGTGACATCGCGTTCTCCTCTCGGCGGACCCTCGATTCGAGGGGCTCACCCTCGATTTCGAGGGCATGTCGAGAAGGTATGGGCACGCGGATGCGGGGGCGACGGCCTCACTTCACGGAAGTTCCGACACGGTCGCGCGGCGAAGCCCCGCGTCACATTCGGTCACCTGCTCGTCAGGTGAGGGGCCAGCGAGGGGTGCATCCGCGGCGTAGCGTTGAGGTCTCCCCCTCCGGCCGCCCCACCCGCACGACAGGAGCCCCCGCATGCCGACCGTCCTCCTCACCGGCTTCGAACCCTTCGACGGCAACACGAGCAACCCGTCGTGGACGGCCGTGCAGGAGGTACGCGATCGCTGGAACGGCGACGCGGAGATCCACGTACGTCAGCTCCCCGTCGACTTCGCGAGCGTGGACGACGCGCTGCGGGCCGCCCTGGCCGAGGTCGACCCCGACATAGTGATCGCCGTCGGGCTCGCCGGCGGCACCGACACGATCAAGGTGGAACGGGTCGCGATCAACGTCGATGACGCGCGCATCCCCGACAACAGCGGCTTCCAGCCGATCGACGAGCCCGTCGTGGGCGACGGCCCCGCCGCGTACTTCAGCACCCTGCCCATCAAGGCCGCGGTCGAGGCCGTGCGCTCGAGCGGCATCCCTGCCGTCGTCTCGCAAACCGCCGGCACCTACACCTGCAACCACGTCTTCTACCTGCTCTTGCACGAGCTCCGGCAGCGGGCCGGGGCACGCGGCGGCTTCGTGCACATCCCGTACTCCGCGGAGGAAGCCGTCGGCACCGACCGCCCCTTCCTGCCCTTGGACCAGCTCGCGAGCGCGCTCACCGCCGTCGTGCGGGCGACCCTCGCGCACGAGAGCGATGTGCGGGTCGGCGGCGGCACCCTCGACTGAGCAGGACCTCAGAGCCGGTACGCGATGGCGTCGGAGGCGGCGAAGGCGAACCACACGCGAGTGTTGGGCGCCAGGTCGAGCTCAGCGACTCGGCCGGGCGGCACGTCGGCAGAGAACTCGGCGCTCCGAACTCGGATGACGTCCCCTCGCGGCTCGAGGTCCGTGACGATGCCGGGGAGCACGTTCCATGAGGAACTCGGCTCCGATGGGTCCTCGGTGGTGACGGCGACCTGCGTCGGCCGCACGGAGATCCCGACCCGCGTGCCAGCAGCGAGCGATTCGACGAAGCTCGCCGCGACGCGCTGCCCCGCGTCGGCTCTGACGGAGGCGTCGTCGAGGGCGGTGCCGGTCACGAGGTTGAGCGCGGCGAGGCCGGCCGCGAACTGCGTGACGGGCCGCTCGAGCACCTCGCGCGTGGGGCCGACGTCGACGATGCGCCCGCCTTCGAGCACGACGACGCGGTCGGCGAGCATGAACGCGTCGAGCACGTCGTGCGTGACGATGATCGTCGTCTGGTCCGCCAAGACGTCGCGGAGCATCCGTCGGATCGCCGGTGCGACCGACACGTCGAGGGCTGCCATCGGCTCGTCGAGCAGCAGCAGAGCGGGGTCGGACGCGAGCGCCCGGGCGACGGCGATCCGCTGCGCCTGGCCCCCGGAGAGCTGAGCGGGCCGGCTCTGCGCCAGTCTTCCCGCGTCGACGCGGTCGAGCCAACGGGATGCGCGCGAGTTGGCCTCGGCACGCGACAGTCCCTTGCTGCGCGGACCGAAGGCGACGTTGTCGAGTGCAGTGAGGTGCGGGAAGAGCAGCGCGTCCTGCGCGAGCATCGAGACGCCGCGAGCATGAGGTGGCAGCCAGCGTCCACGGCCGCGATCGCCGATGTCGAAGAGGACGTCGTCGTTGAGCCGGGCCGTGCCGGTGTCGGGGCGCACCAGGCCCGCGATGAGCGTGAGGAGCGTCGACTTCCCGGCGCCGTTCGGCCCGAGCACCGCGACGGTCTCGCCGTCGGCGATCGTGAGCTCGACGTCGAACGCCCGCGCCCGCACGGTGGCGGCGAACTCGAAGCTCACGACGCGCTCCGCCGGAGCCGGAAGCCTTTGGCTTCGCCGGCCTGGTGGGCCACCGCGACCACGATCACCGCGACGACGACCAGGACGAGCGACAGGGCGACCGCCGCATCTGGATCGGTTTCACGCTGGAGGTAGATCTCGAGCGGGAGGGTGCGCGTGACGCCCTGCAGCGAGCCCGCGAAGGTGAGGGTGGCGCCGAACTCGCCGAGCGCGCGTGCGAAGGACAGGACGGCGCCGGAGATCACGGCGGGCAGCACGAGCGGCAGCGTGATGCGGCGCAGCACCGTGGTGGGCCGTGCACCGAGCGTGGCGCCGATCGCCTCGTAGCGCGTGCCGACGGTGCGGAGCGCACCCTCGAGGCTGAGCACGAGGAACGGGAGCGCCACGAAGGTCTGTGCGAGGACGACGGCCGTCGTCGAGAACGCGATGGTGACCCCCATGGCCTCGAAGCTCTGGCCGAGAAGCCCGCGCCTGCCGAAGGTGGAGAGCAGGGCGATGCCGCCGACCACGGGTGGCAGCACGAGCGGAAGCAAGACGAGGGAGCGGAGGAGCTTCTGCCCCCAGAAGTCGGTGCGCGCGAGCACGATGGCCATGGGCACCCCCAGGACGACGCAGAGCACCGTCGCGCTGAGGGAGGTGCGCAGGCTCAGCAGGAGCGCATCGATCGACGACTCCGACGTGATGAGCGGAACGAACTCGGCCCAGTTGACGCGAACGATCATGCCGATCAGCGGCAGCAGCACGAAGGACGCGCCGATGATCGCGACGGTCAGCACCCAGCCGGGCACGGCGGCAGAGGCGGAGCTTCTCCGGGGCACTGGATGCGCCCCTACGGCTGGCCGAACCCGGCGTTCGCGAGCACGTCCTGGCCCGCTGCTCCCGTGACGAAGTCGATGAACGCCTGGGCGACCTCCGTGTTCGTCGACGCGGCGACCGGGGCGATCGGGTAGGTGTTCACGGCCTCGCTCGACTCGGGAAACTCGATGCCGGTGACGGCGTCTCCTGCGGCGATGATGTCGGTGACGTAGACGAGCCCGGCGTCCGCTTCACCGGAGGTGACCTTGCCGAGCACGTCGGTGACCGACGACTCCTCACTCACCGGGGTGATGTCGACACCGGTCGCCGTCTCCACGGCGAGCGTCGCGGCGCCGCACGGCACCTGGGGAGCGCAGACGACGGTCTTCGCCTCCGGCTTGGCGAGGTCCGCGAAGGTGGCGATGCCGGCCGGGTTGCTCGGCGGAACCGCGATCTCGAGCACGTTGGTGGCGAAATCCACCGGGGCGTCTGGCGCGATGAGGGTGGCGTCCGTGAGCTTCGTCATGTTCTTCTCATCGGCCGAGGCGAACACGTCGACCGGGGCGCCCTCGGTGATCTGGGTGACCAGGTCGGACGAACCGGCGAAGTTCAGCTCGACCGTCACGCCCGGGTTGCTCGACTCGAACTCGTCGGCCAGCTCCGTGAACGTGCTCTTGAGCGACGCCGCCGCGAACACCGTGATGGATCCCTCGAGGGTGGATGCGCTCGCCGGGGCAGTTTCCGCGGCGGGAGCTGCGGGGGCGCCGCTGCCCGCGCAGGCCGAGAGGCTGAGAGCAACCGCCGCCGTCAGCAGCACCGCCGCGATCTTCCTGGTGGGGGTCATGTGTCGATGCCTTTCGGGCAGTGGTTCGAAGATCGAGGCACGGGAGCTGTTGAGTCATCTCGGATCTGAGGAAGCAAACTGCCCCAGGGCCCGAATCTGCGCCACGAAGCCAACTCTACCGCCGCAGCTGCGGTTCCGCCGATTTCGCCGCTGGACCGGAGGACACGCCAGTGTGCGTCACCGACCCGTGACGGTTCCACGCGCGGGCCGCCGCCCCCGTGTCCCGACTGATCCCGGTCCCCAGGACCATGCCGATCGCGATCGCCACGATCGAGCCGATCGTCTGCATGAGCGTTCCGGCAGCCCCCGCCGCCCCGGACGCGGCCTCGCTCAGGCCGATGAACCCGAGCGCGCCTGGGACGAGCATCCAGTACGCGCACGTCAGCATGACGGCGGGCGGCGGCGCCGCCCTGAGGTGCGACGCCAGGTAGATGGCGGGAACCGCGACGAGTGCGCCGACCATGCCGGAGAGTTCCGTGCCGAGCAGCGAATGCCCGAGCAGCTGCGCCGCGTAGGCGAGCGCCAGGGCGAACACGATCCACAGCAGAGATCGCTTCGGCGCGACCTCCGAGAAGTAGTAGCCGACACCGACAAGCAGGATCCCCACCCACGGCGCCCACGCGCCGAGGCGATCGCTCGACGTGTTCTCGGTGAGCGACGCCCCGGTCACCGTGATCCCGACGTAGACGCCGAACGCCAGCAGCCCGAGACGAGCGAACCCGTAGACGAGCCGGCTCGCGCCGGCCATGATCTGCCCGTTCGTCAGCTCGACCGCCGCGATCGTCAACGTCAGCCCAGGCAGCAGGCTCACCAGCGCGGGCGCGACGAGCAGCAGCACGTTCCCCTCGGTGACGCTCTGGCTCGCCAACGACACTGCGACCGTCGCCAGGAACGCAGTGAGAACCGGGAGCACCAGTGACAGCGTGCGAACCCTCGACCCGATCATGACGATGAGCCCCACCACCAGGCCGAGGGCCGCGTAGATCGGCACGGCGGTCGGGGTGGGATTCATGACCATCCCGAACCCGAGCGTGAGGAGCACCTGCCCGAGCAGCGACAGCAGGAAGCCGAAGCGCGGCTTCAGCCGCGTGATGCGCTCCACCTCGCTCACGACGTGCGCAGGGTCGAGCTGCTCGGCGGCTGCCCGGTGCACGAGCTCCTCGATGGAACCGGCCTGGTCGAGACGCAGCGGCTCCCCGGTGGCCGGGAACACCGCCGTCTTCTCGGTCTTCGGGTCCTCGATGATGATGAGCGTCGGGAGCACGAACACGCGGATGTCCGGTCGCCCGTACGCCCGCGCCAGCCCCTGCAAGGTCACCTCGACCTCGTTCGTGGCCTGCGAGGCCTCGAGCAGCGCCGGCCCGAGCGCACCGAACATCGCCCGCAGGTCGGTGTCGCTCGAGGAGGCACCGTCTTCGGCGCTGTCAGCCTCGATGGCGGCGAGCAACCGCTGCACGCGTGTCTGGCGGAGATTCATGCGCTCGGTTCACAATCCAGGCGGAGGAGCGCCTCTGGTTCGCGGACATCGGTGCGATTCTGCACGTCACGAACGATCCTAGGGCTGTGCCACCTGGATGCTCCAGGGCTGCGGGGTGCCGTCGATGCGCCTCGCCTCCTCGACCTCGACCACCATCGGACCCGACTGCCAGGTGCGCGAGACGGTCTCGGGAAGCTCGACCTGCGTCAGCTCGGGCGTCGCCCCGTGCGTGGTGATCTGCAGCTTCCCGTAGTCGCCGGCACTGATCGCGGCCTCCCCGCCAGCCCCCGTATAGAGGTACAGACCGGCGCCCTCACCGGAGAGGGTCGCATCGAACGTCGGAAGGACGTCGACGGCGGAGAGCGTCATCTCCCACACGCCACCCGAGATGACCTGGATGCTGTTGGTCGCCACCGGGGTCGGGTCTTCACCCCGCGCCGCGGCGTCCGCACCAGCCGTGTTCACGAGCCATTGCGTGGTGTCGCCCGGGATGCCGCTGCTGAACTCCACGTCCTCCGTGGCCTGCGGGTTCGCGACCAGGAAGGTGACGTCGCCCATGGTGTCGACGACCTCCAGCACTGCGAGCTCTCCGGCGCCGGAAGGAAGCAGGACGTCGATGTTCGCCTCCCCGTATCCGCTGAGCGGCACCCCTGGCTCGAGCGTGAGCTCTGGTGCCGGATCGGTCACGACGGCGTCGCCCTCCAACCCGACCGGCGTCGACGTCGTGCTGCTCTCGGCGGCAGAGCTCTCCCGCGAGTCGGAGGCGAACTGCAGCAGCTGGATGCCGGCGGCGACCACGAACAGGAGGATGGCGAGGATCGAGACGGCGACGCCCTTGGCGCCCGAGCGGAAGCCGCGCCTGATGGATGGGGCCGCGAAGATCAGGGCAAGGACGATCCCGAACCAGAGGCCCACGACGGCCGCGACGATGGCGGCGACGCCGGCACCCACAGCGAAGCCCGGCTTGAGCCCGGGCTGGTTGCCGGTCGGCCTGCCGCCTTGACGAGCCGCGCGACCAGACGGCGCCGGCGGGAGTGGCGGTGGCGGGGCTTGCCCCGCGGTGGTGGGCTGCGGCGCGTCGGCCGCCTCGAAGGGAGCCGACACCGAGGGAGCCGCGGGCCCGGACCCGCGCCGCAGGGCATCCTGCGAGCCGCCGTGCGTGTAGGCGAGGCCGCGCTTCGCACCCTCCCCGAGCCGGTCGAGGTCGTACGTGGCGCGCGCTGCGGTGCTCGTCGCGGCGCGCCCCTCATCGCGGGCGAGCTGCTCGGCCGCGCGCTGCGCATCCCGCGCCGACTGGCCCGCCGAGCGCTGAGCGTCCTGGGACGTCTGATCGAGGGCACGCTGCCCATCCTGCGCGCGCTGCGCGGCAGCCCGCTCGGCGTCCCTGGCCCGCTGCTCGCGCCCCTGCTCGATGCGGTCGGCGCCGCGACTCGCGGTGTCGGACCACTGCCGCACGAAGTCAGGCGCCTTGTAGTCCGCCGGCGGCGTGTACCCGTTCTTGCTCTCCACCACGGTCGCACCCCTTTGTCACTGTCTGCGCCCATTCAACACCACACCCCCGACAGGCGAGCCGTTGTCACCCGGGCACCCCTGGCGTAGCCTTGTCCTGTCATTAGAACGAATCGCTTCAGCGCAGAATCGAGAGCACCATGAGCGCATCCACCCGCGCACGCATCGGCGTCGTCGGCTACGGGGCTGGCGGCCACCGCTTCCACGTGCCCTACATCCAGGCCGTCGAGGACTGGGAGCTCGCCGGCGTCGTCACCCGCTCAGCGGAACGGCGCGCGATCCTCGCCACCGAGGCACCCGGCGTGCCAGCCTTCGATTCGCTCGACGCCCTCCTCGATGCCGGCGTGGACGCGGTCGTCATCACCACCCCACCAGACACACGCCGCGAGCTCGTCCTGCGCGCCCTCGAGCGCGGCGCGCACGTCGTCGCCGACAAGCCCTTCGCGCCCACCGCGCAGGGAGCGCGAGAGCTGCAGGCAGCCGCGGAACGCAGCGGGCGCATCCTCACCGCCTACCAGAACCGCCGCTGGGACACCGACCTCGTCACCCTCAAGCAGGTCATCGACGAAGGCCAGCTCGGGGACATCTGGCGCGTCTCCTCCCGCATGGACCAGGATGACTCCGGCACCCTCGAGACCGGCCCAGCCCACGGCCTCCTGCGCGACCTCGGCAGCCACCTCGTCGACCAGATGGCCTTCCTCTTCGGCCCCGTCGAGCGCGTGAGCGCCCACCTGGACATCACCGCGGTGGACGGCGTCGAGGTCGACTGCGGCTTCGACGTCGCCCTCCACCACGCGAACGGCGTCTTCACCCGCGTCGCCTCGAGCAAGATCAACCACCTCGACGGTCGCGAGCTCATCGCGTACGGCGACCTCGGCGCCTACGAGTCGAGCATGGACGACGTGCAGACGGCGCAGATCGATGCCGGCCTGCGCCCAGCATCCGCCGCCGCCGCTGCCTGGGGACTCGAGGCCGAAGCGCGCTGGGGCACCCTGCACACCACCGAGGGCAGCAGGCAGATCCCGTCCGCGCGCGGCGACTACGCCGAGTACTACCGGATACTCCTCACCGCAGTCCGGGGCGAGTCCGCTCCCCCGGTCCCCATCGAGCAGGCCGTGCACACCGTCGAGATCCTGGATGCGGCACGCGAGAGCGCGCGCACCGGACTCACCGTGGAGATCTGAGCCGCTCCCCCTCGACCCTCCACCCCGCTACCATCAAGGCACGGGGTGCGACGGCGGGCCAATGGAGGCTCGCCTGCGAAGGGGGAAGCATGATCCACGGAACTGAATTCACCGGACTGCGCGAGGCGCTCGACGACATCGAGCCGAGCCTGCGGACCGGACTCGAACGGCTCATCGACGACGTCGATGCCGACGACATCGCCACGCGCGAGCCACGCGACATCGTGGGTGCCGCGGCGACCATGCGCCGGCTCGCCACACGACGCAAGAAGGGCGAGACCCTCATCGCCGTGTTCACGCCGACGCTCAAGGAAGAGGGCTGGAGCTCCCGGCGCACGATCGTCGACATCTGCACCGCGGATGCGCCCTTCCTCGTCGACTCCGTGACGGCGGCGATCGCGCGCCAGGGGCTCGCCGTGCACCTGCTCGCACATCCCGTCGTCTCGGTTCGCCGCGACGACGACGGCGAGCTGCTCGAGATGCACGCCCACGGCGGCACCCTCGAATCGTGGATCCACCTCGAGATCGACCGCATCCCCACGGAAGAAGGACGCGACGAACTCGCCGACCGCCTGCAGCACGTGCTCGACGACGTGCACACCGCGGTCGCCGACTGGCGGCCCATGCGCCGCGCCTGCCTCGACCTCGTCACCGACCTTCGCACGGAGCCGCCCACGAGCGTCGATGACGGCGAGGTCACCTCCGCCGTCGAATTCCTGACCTGGCTCGCGGAAGACAACTTCACGTTCCTCGGCTACCGCGAGTACTCGCTCGAGACCGATGAGCGGGGCGAGGAGGTGCTGCGCCCGCTGCCGCACACCGGACTCGGCATCCTCCGCCGACCGTCCACCGCGACCACCCACCTCACCCCGGAGGCCCAGCGCACCGCCCGCGAGCCGCGACTGATCACCATCACGAAGGCGAACTCCCGCGCCACCGTGCACCGCGACGTGTACCTCGACTACATCGGCGTCCGCAGCTTCGACGAGGCGGGCAACGTCACCGGGGAGCTCCGCTTCCTCGGCATGTTCACGTCCGTCGCCTACGCCGCCTCCGTGCTCACCCTGCCCATCGTGGGCGCCAAGGTGCGATCCGTGCTCGCCGCATCCGGCCACGCACCGAACTCCCACTCCGGCAAGGACCTCCTGCAGATCCTCGAGCAGTACCCGCGAGACGAGCTGTTCCAGGACAGCACCGAGCACCTCCACGCCGTCGCGTCCGAGATCAGCCGGCTGCGAGAGCGCAGGCGCTACCGCATCTTCCTGCGCCGCGACGAGTTCGGCAGGTTCGCGTCCGCGCTCATCTACCTGCCGCGAGACCGCTACAACACGACCGTGCGCCTCCGCATCGAGCAGGAGCTCCGCACCGCCTTCGATGCGAGCCAGGTCGACCACGCGACGAAGGTCGGCGACTCCCCGCTCGCCCAACTCCACTTCGTCGTGCGCGCCGCCAAGGGCGTGCACCTGCCAGAGGTCTCCGAGCAGGACATCCAGCCCCGCATCGAGCGCGCCATCCGCGGCTGGGACGAGGAGCTCGTCGATGCCCTCCACCTCGACCACGATGAGGAGCGGGCAGCCGAGATCCTGAGCACCTACGGCTCTGCCTTCCCGGAGGGCTACAAGGAGAACATCCCCCCGAGCGACGCCGTGAAGGACATCGCCCTCCTCGAGCAGCTCGATGAGGACACCACCTTCGCCGTGCACCTCTACGCGCCGGAAGAGGACGAGCCCGGGAAGCGCTACTTCACGTTCGCGTCGCACGACGTGTACCCGCTCACGATGGTGCTCCCCACCCTCACCGATCTGGGCGTCGACGTCGTCGACGAGCACCCGTACGTCGTGACCCTGCCGGACGGGCGCAACCTGCACATCTCCGACTTCGGGCTCACCGCGCCAAGCGCGTCCGTCTGGAACGACGCCGACTGGGGCGCCGAGCTCGAGTCGGTCTTCAGCGCCGTCTGGTCTGGGGCCGCAGAGAGCGACCGTCTCAACTCGCTGGTCCTCTTGGGCGGGCTGCGCTGGCGGCAGATCGTGATCCTCCGCGCCATCAGCATGTACTTGCGGCAGGTCGGCACGACGTTCTCCGTCGACTACATCGAGCAGGCCCTCATCGCCAACCCCGTCATCGCCGCCGACATAGTTCGGCTCTTCGAGACGAGGTTCGACCCGGACTTCGCCGGCGACCGAGAAGCGGCGCTCGCCGCGCTCGCCGCGCAGCTCCAGGAGGCCCTCGACAACGTCGCCAGCCTCGACTACGACCGCATCCTCAGCTCCATGATCGGCATCGTCGACGCCACCTGGCGCACCAACTTCTACCAGGTGGATGCGCAGGGCGAGCCCAAGTCGTGGGTGTCGATGAAGCTCGACTGCACCCGCGTGCCCGGCCTCCCGAAGCCCCACCCCATGGCTGAGATCTGGGTGTACTCGCCCGAGGTCGAGGGCGTCCACCTCCGCTTCGGCCGCGTCGCACGCGGCGGGCTGCGCTGGAGCGACCGGCGCGAGGACTTCCGCACCGAGGTGCTCGGCCTCGTGAAGGCGCAGATGGTGAAGAACGCCGTCATCGTGCCGACCGGGTCGAAGGGCGGCTTCTTCGCGAAGCAGCTCCCCGCGCCCAGCGACCGGGGCGCGTGGCTCGAGGGCGGCCGATCCGCCTACCGCACCTTCATCCGCGGGCTGCTCGACATCACCGACAACCGCGACGGCGCCGACATCGTGCCGCCGCCACGGGTTGTGCGCCACGACGGGGACGACTCCTACCTCGTCGTCGCCGCCGACAAGGGCACGGCCTCGTTCTCCGACATCGCGAACGGCATCTCCGAGGAGTACGGCTTCTGGCTCGCGGATGCGTTCGCGTCCGGCGGCTCTGCCGGCTACGACCACAAGGGCATGGGCATCACCGCCCGCGGCGCGTGGGAGTCCGTGAAGCGGCACTTCCGGGAGCTCGGCCACGACACGCAGACGCAGGACTTCACAGTCGTGGGCGTCGGCGACATGTCGGGTGACGTGTTCGGCAACGGCATGCTGCGCTCGGAGCACATCCGCCTCGTCGCGGCGTTCGACCACCGGCACGTGTTCGTCGACCCGACCCCGGATGCGGCGGCCACGTTCGTGGAGCGTCAACGACTCTTCGACCTCCCCGGCTCCTCGTGGGACGACTTCGACCGCAGCGTCATCTCGGAGGGCGGCGGCGTCTTCCCGCTCTCCCAGAAGTCGATTCCGGTGACGCCGCAGATGCGGGAAGCGCTCGCCCTCGACGCCGACGTGCAGCGCCTGACCCCGCTCGAGCTGAAGAAGGCCGTGCTGCTCGCCCCCGTCGACCTCCTCTGGAACGGCGCCATCGGCACCTACATCAAGGCCAGCGACGAGACGAACGCGGAGATCGGCGACCGCGGCAACGACGCAGTCCGCGTCGACGGCCATCAGCTCCGACTGCGCGTCGTCGGCGAGGGCGGCAACCTCGGCGTGAGCCAGCGCGGTCGCATCGAGGCGGCCCTCGCCGGGGTGAGCCTCAACACCGACGCGATCGACAACTCAGCTGGCGTCGGCACCTCCGACCGCGAGGTCAACATCAAGATCCTCCTCGGCGCCGTGGAACGTGACGGGCGCCTCGACCGCGACGCCCGCAACGAGGTGCTGCGCGCCATGACCGACGAGGTCGGCACGCAGGTACTGCGCGACAACTACGAGCAGAACGTGCTCCTCGGCAACTCGCGCTCGAACGCCGCCAAGATGCTGCCGTCCCACAAGCGGCTCATCACGTGGCTGGAGGAACGCGACGAGCTCGACCGCGACCTCGAGTTCCTGCCGAGCAACGCCGAGATCAGGCGCCGCATCGACGAGGGGCGCGGCCTCACGAGGCCCGAGTTCTCGGTGCTCGTCGCCTACGCGAAGCTCGCGCTCAAGAGCGACCTCGCCGAGACCGACCTCGCCGAGGACCCGTGGTTCGCGAACACCCTCGCCGAGTACTTCCCGGCCGAGGTGCGCGAGCGGTACGCGGACGACCTGCACGCGCATCCGCTGCGCCAGGAGATCATCGTGAACTCCGTCGTGAACTCGATGGTCAACCGTGGCGGCATCACCTTCGCCTACCGGGCCCAGGACGAGACGGGTGCGACGAGCGAGGAGATCGCGCGCGCCTACGTCGCTGCCCGAGAGATCTTCGACCTGCGCGGCTTCGTCGTCGAGATCGAAGCCACCGACAACCTCGTGCCTGCGTCCATCCAGACCGAGCTCTACCTCGGCTTCCGTCGACTCCTCGACCGAGCGACTCGCTGGATCGTGCAGCACCGGCCCGACAGCATCGACGTCGGTGCGGAGATCGAACGGTTCAGCGGCCCGGTCGCGCAGTTCGCGAGCCGCATGGGCGAGCTGCAGCAGGGTGAGGAACGCGAGCGCTTCGACGCCCGCGTGCAGGAGTTCGAAGACGCCGCCGTTCCGCGTGCGCTTGCGCTGCGCGGGGCTGGCCTCCTCGAGCTCATGCCGCTGCTCGACATCATCGAACGCGCGGGCCAGCACGGATGGGACCTCGAGGAGTTCGTCGGCCTCTACTACGTGCTGTCGGCGCGCGTCAGCTTCGACGACATGCTCGTGCGGGCGACGGCGCTGCCGCAGGACGACCGCTGGGGGTCGATGGCGCGCGCCGCCATGCGCGACGACCTGTACGCCGTCATGATCGAGCTCGCCGCTTCCGTCATGACGCAGACGGAGCCAGCCGAGCACACCGCTCGCATCGACGCTTGGATCAGCCAGCTCGGCCCCAGCGCCACCCGCGCGCTCGACGAGGCTGCGGATGCGGTGCACGCTGGCGACGACACGGGGCTCGCCACGCTGTCGGTCGCGCTGCGGCGCCTGCGGTCGCTCGTGCGCTGACCGCGGGCGCGGGTCCGGGCCGGAACGCCGGCCCTTACCGCTCAGCGGCGAGCGCACGGAATACGGGCACGAGCGAGTCAGGCACCGGCTCGTAGGAGAAGCGATCGGGACCGGAGAATCGTGATCCCTCGTTCCACATGGCAGCCGTGACACCTGACGTTGCGGGGTCGTAGTCGATCTCGAAGCGACTGAGCTCCGAGACGTGCTGCATGAAGAGCTTCGATGCGCGCCCGTTGCCTTCACGGAACGGATGCGCATGGTTGACGTACGCGAACACCTCGGCAGCCGCGGCCGCGAACTGGTCGATGTCGAGCTCCGACCAGTCGAGCTCGTCGATGATCCGGCCGGCGTCCTCGAGGTATCTGGGGATGTCGTCGAGCTCCGCGAACCCGAACTGGTCTTTGTAGATGGGCACCGTGCGGTACCCCCCTGCCCACTCGTAGATGCTCCCGAAGAGCTGCTTGTGGAGCGCTTTCAAGTGTGCAGCGTCGTAGGTCTTCGGGATCGACAGCAGACCCTCTTCGACGAGCGCCTGCTGCGCATTCGCCTCGGCGAACTCCGCCTTCGCCAGATCGGCCTTGTCCCGCAGCCCGAAGAGGTTGCTCAGCACAGAACCGCCCGGCTCCCAGAGGTACGAATCCCAGGCGGCGGAGTGGGCCGCCATCAGCTCGCGGCAGCGCGTGCGTGCGTGCGCTCGATCGCACCGGCGACTCGACGGTCGTACTCGGCCTTGTCGATGGCTCCGCGCAGCAGGTCAGTCAGGTTCTCGACGTCTTCGCGATTCGGCACCCAGCCCTCGTGCCAGCTGGAGGCGAGCGCGTTCACGACGATCTTGCGCTGCTTTGCGCTCAGCGGGGCGAAGAGCTCCGGCCAACGCTCCTGGATGTCGAATTCGACGGCCATCTCGAGCCTCTCGCTCAGTGGGCTCCAAGTCTACCAAGCAGCCCATCCCGCACCCTAGCTTTACCGATCGATACAGCGTATTCTCTGTACCAATCGGTAAAGAACCGGTGGTGACATCGAGGAGCTTCCATGGACGAGCGTCCGCCCCTTCCCCCGTTCACAGCAGAGACCGCTGCACGCAAAGCGCGGGCGGCCGAAGATGCCTGGAACACCCGTGATCCCGAGCGGGTCTCCCTGGCCTACACCGTCGAAAGCGCCTGGCGGAACCGTGATCGGTTCGTGAGCGGGCGCGCCGAGATCGTGGCGCTGCTCACAGAGAAGTGGAACCGGGAGCTCGACTACCGGCTCATCAAGGAGGTCTGGGCCTACGAGGGGAACCACATCGCCGTCCGCTTCGTCTACGAGTCCCACACCGCAGCGGGGCAATGGTTCCGTTCGTTCGGCAACGAGAACTGGGAGTTCGATGAGCACGGCCTGATGCGTCGTCGACTCGCGGCGATCAACGACGTTCCGATCGACGAGGCCGACCGGCTCTTCCACTGGCCCCTCGGCCCGCGACCGAGCGATCACCCCGGGTTGACCGAGTTGGGCATCTGAGCGTCATGGCCAAGCCGTCGACGACTCGTGAGGCCGTGCTCCCCCTCCTGACGGAGGCGTTCCGCGAGCACGGATACGAGGGGGCCAGCATGGCCATCCTCCAGGACGCGACCAGCCTCGGCCGCGGGAGCCTGTACCACTTCTTTCCCGGTGGCAAGGAAGAGATGGCGGCGGCAGTCCTCGCCGACATCCAGGCATGGTTCGACGAGCGCATCTTCACGCCGCTGCGCGCCGCCAGCACCAACGCGGAGGAGGCGCGACAGGGCATCCACGCCATGATCGACGAGGTACGGGACTACTTCCGTTCCGGTCGGCGCGCGTGCCTCCCCGGCGCGTTCGCCATCGGCCGCGAACGCGACCAGTTCGATGAGGCCGTGCGCGGCTACTTCACCGATTGGGTCGACTCGCTCACTGCCGCCCTGGCCGCCGCAGGGTCGCCGGAGCCCCGCTCGCACGCGCTCCAACTGGTCGCTGCCATTCAGGGCGGCATCGTCCTCGCCCGCGCCCTGAATGATCCCGACGCGTTCGACACCGTCATCGACGCAGCTCGTCGTGCACACGATCTCTGAACTCCTGGAGGCGGAGGCGGACCCTCCCGGCCCAACCTCATCCTGCAGACCAGTGCCCGGTGGCCCCACGGCCCCCTAGGAGAACTTGCGGCCCTCGTCGCGCTTGTACAGGAACACGGCGAGGAAGCCGAGGACCGCCGTCCAGACGAGGATGCCGATCAGCGCCCACACGGGGAACTCACCACCGGAGACGGTCGCGATGACGAGTTCGCGGGCCTGACGGACGGGCAGCACCTTCGACGCCGAGTCGAGCCAGTCAGGGAACAGGAAGGGCGGCAGGAACAGGCCCCCGCCGAACGCGAGCAGGAACATCAGCACCTGCGTGATCGCGATGGCGGCCTTCGGGCCGGCGGTCGTGCCCACGATCGCGCCGATGAGGGCGGAGGGAACCGCGGTGAGCACGACGGCGACGAGTCCGAGCAGCACGCGCATCGGGGTCGGGTCGGCGGCCGTGAACAGTCCGCCGACGATGAGCAGGGGGATGATCGCCAGCGTCGCCATGACCAGCGTGCTGATCACGAGACCCGCGATGCGCGCCGACGGCTTGCCGGGCAGCGTGCGCAGGTAGGGCACCCACGGCTTCGACCGCTGCTCTGCCAGGTCGAGGCCGAGACTGAAGAGACCGTTGGTCATGAATGCGAAGACGATCATGGACGCGGTGGCCTGCGTCGCGAACGCCGGGTCGTCGACGATGGCGCTCTGCGGCAGCACGAAGAAGCAGAACGCGAGCGTCGGGAAGACGAGCGAGCCGATCACGGCGATGGGCACGCGTGCGGTCTCGATGAGCGAGTACTTGACGTGCGTGGCGATGAGTCCTGCAGTGGACATGGTCCTCAGCTCCTGTTCTGGGCGTTCTGCGTCATGGCGAGGAACGCCTCCTCGAGCGTGGCTCCGCGAACCGTCAGGTCCGTGAAGGGTGCACCGGATGCGACGAGCGAGCGGATGAACGCGTCCGAGTCGCGGACGAGTGCCGTCACGAGCCCCGCATCCGCTGTCCGCCCACCGGGCGCCGAACCCTCGACAGCTTCGGTGAGGGCGTCGGCGTCGATGGCCTGGATGCGCGCAATGTCAACGCCGCGCATCGTGACGCGTCGCCGGGAGACGCTGCCGACAACCGAGGCGAGGCTGCCGTCGGTGATGACGGTGCCGTGGTCGATGACCACGACTCGCTCGGCAAGCTGTTCGATCTCCTCCAGGTGGTGGCTCGTGACGATGACCGCGCAGCCGCTGCGGTGCTTGGCGCGGAGGGCGTCCCAGAGGCTGCGCCTCGCGTCGACGTCGAGGCCCGTGGTCGGCTCGTCGAGGAGCACGAGCTCCGGGTCCCCGACGAAGGCGAGGGCCACGGCGAGCCGACGCTGCTGCCCGCCAGAGAGCGAGCCGCACTGCTTGCCGAGCAGGGGGCCGAGGTCAAACGCATCCACCAGCCCTCCCCTGGCCGCCGGTCTCGGGAAGTGCGCGGCGACGTAGTCGAGCACCTCCCCGACCTTGAGGGCCTCCGGCAGCGCGCTCGCCTGCGGTGTCGAGCCGACGCGGGTCCGGGTGCGCACGTCGAGCGGGTCGCCGTCGAAGAGCCGAACCGTGCCGGTCGTGGGCGAGCGGAGGCCGAGCAGGAGGGACAGCAGCGTCGTCTTGCCCGCCCCATTCGGGCCGAGGAGGCCCACGCACTCCCCCGCCCGGACGTCGAGGGTGACGCCGTCGAGCGCCACGTGCTGGCCGAAGCGCTTCACGACGTCGGTGACCTCGACGATGGATCGTGTCGGCGTGGTGGTGCGTTGTTCGCGGGTGGGCTGTGCGTCCATGTCATCCTCCGAGGAGCTTCAGGAGCGCCGTCCGGTAGCTGCGAAACGCTGCGCGTCCGGCGGGGCTGATGGTCAAATAGGTGATGGGCTTGCGGCCGGCGAAGGCCTTGTCGATGACGACGTAGCCGGCGTCTTCGAGCTTCGAGAGGTGCGTCGTGAGGTTCCCGGCAGTCATGTCGAGGAGGCTGCGGAGCTTCGAGAAGGTCATCTCGTCGCCGTCGTCGAGGCTCTCGGCGAGGGTCGTCATGATGCGCAGCCGAGCAGGGGCGTGGATGATCGGGTCGAGGTCGATGCTCGTGTCGCTCATGCGGGCACCTCGCCCCGCAGCGTCGGCTCGCTCGAGATGACGCCGGTACGCAGCAGCACGATGAACGTGATGAAGATGAGCGGACCCACGGTGCCGTAGACGAGGTAGTGCGTGGGTGCGCCGAGCGCCGTTGCGACGACCACGAGGGCGACGACTGCGGCGCCGAGCGCGAACTGCGCCTTCGACCGGGACATGGCGGCGCCAGCCATGTAGAGGACGCCGATCGTGAGGGCGAACATGCCCGGCATGAGGAGCGGCGCGAGGTCGGGATCGTCCACCTGGCGAAGGAGCGACGCCGCGAAGAACCAGGCGCCGATCATCGAGATCGACCAGGAGAAGCCGTAGAGCATGCCTGCGGTGTTGCTACGGCCGCGCATCCCGCGTCCCATGGAGATGCCGGAGACCGCCGAGACGATGACGCCGATGACCATGAGCACCCCGAAGACGATGAACGCCGTCGCGGTCGGGATGCGCAGCACCGGGTTGCCCCCGCCGTCCTCGGCACTCCAGAGGGCGAGGAATCCGACGAGCCAGGCGACGGCCCAGGTGGCGAGCAGGATGTAGAGGGCCCGGTCGAGGCGGGTGCGCGTGGTGCGCTGCTGATCGCGCATGAGGGCCAGCATCTCGCTCGGCGCGAGGGCTGCCTCGTCGTCCTGCGACGGGGTGATGCCTGCGGGGGTCGAGCTTCCGTTGGTCTCCATGCAAAGTAGTTTGCGTTACAAACTGGTTTGCGTCAACCCCTGGTACCTGGGCGATAGCCTTGACCGCATGCGCATCGCCACCTGGAACGTCAACTCCATCCGGGCCCGCTCGGGCCGAGTCATCGACTGGATGGTGCGGGCCGACATCGATGTGCTCGCGATGCAGGAGATCAAGTGCAAGCCAGAGCAGTTCCCTCGCGAGGTGTTCGAGGAGGCCGGCTACGAGCTCGAGATCCACGGCCTCAACCAGTGGAACGGCGTGGCCTTCGCGAGCCGCCTCCCCATGAGCGACCCGGAGATCACGTTCGCCGACATGCCCGGCTTCGGCAAGACGACCCCAGAGGGCACGCTCCCCCTCGAGGCCCGCGCGCTCGGCGTCACCGTCGAGGACCTCCGCCTCTGGTCGCTCTACGTGCCGAACGGGCGCGAGCTCACGCACGAGCACTACACCTACAAGCTCGCCTGGCTGAAGGCGCTCCTCGCCGACATGACCACGTGGCGGCAGGCGCATCCGGACACCCCGCTGGCGCTCATGGGCGACTTCAACATCGCGCCCCTCGACATCGACGTGTGGGACCTCGCCGCGTTCGTCGACTCGACACACATCTCGGCTCCTGAGCGCGCAGCGTTCGAGGCATTCCTCGAGGCCGGCTTCGTCGACACCGTCCGCTCGCGTGGCGTCGAGGGCTACACGTACTGGGACTACAAGCAGCTCCGCTTCCCCCGCAACGAGGGCATGCGCATCGACTTCATCCTCGGCAACACCGAGTTCGACGACCTCGTCGTGGATGCATCCATCGAGCGCGACGAGCGCAAGGGCGACGGCCCGAGCGACCACGTGCCCGTCGTCGTGGAGCTCGACCTCGAGACCTCGCTCGACGACGACCGCCCGATGATCTTCTAGAGCCGCCCCCGGGATGGAAACCTCACTTCGTGGCGGGAAGTTCCCCAGCACGAAGCGACTTTTCCATCCCGAGACGCTGGCTCCACCCCGAGACGCGGCTGCTCCTCCAGAGCCAACCTCGGGATGGAAACCTCACTTCGTTGCGGGAAGTTCCCCAGCACGAAGCGACTTTTCCATCCCGAGACGCTGGCTCCGCCCCGAAGCGCTGGCTCCGCCCCCGAGGCGCTGGCTCCGTTCCCGGGACGCTGACTCCGCCCCCGAGGCGCGGCTGCTCTTCTAGAGCCAACCTCGGGATGGAAACCTCACTTCGTTGCGGGAAGTTCCCCAGCACGAAGCGACTTTTCCATCCCGAGACGCTGACCCCACCCCGAGGCGCTGGCTCCGTTCCCGAGACGCTGACTCCGCCCCCGAGGCGCGGCTGCTCTTCTAGAGCCAACCTCGGGATGGAAAGGTCGCTTCGTTGCGGGAAGTTCCCCAGCACGAAGCGACTCTTCCATCCCGAGATGCTGGCCCCTCCCGAGACGCTGGCTCCACCCCGAGACGCTGGCTACTTCTCCGAGCCGGCGACCATGCCCTTGATGAAGTACTTCTGCAGGAAGAGATAGGCCACGAACACGGGCAGGACGGCGAGCAGCGACGCCGCCGCGGCGGCCGGGAGGTTGCTGCTCTGCACCGAGAAGAACGAGGCGATCGCGGGGGCGATGGTCTGCATCTCGGGCGAGGTGAGGATGTACCCAGAGATCGCGAACTCGTTCCACACGGCGACGCCGGTGAGGATGACGACGGTCGCGGTGACCGGCTTGAGCATGGGGAACACGACGAGGAAGAGGATCTGCAGTCGGTTCGCGCCGTCGATGGTCGCCGCTTCCTCCACCGATTGCGGCAGCGACCTCATGAACGCCGTGTAGAGGAAGATGCTCAGCGGCAGCTGGTGCGTGACCATGACGAGGATCGCGCCCCAGTACGTGTTGAGCGCTCCCATCTGGTTGAGCAGCGTGTAGAGCGGAACGAGGATCGACAGCGGCGGCACCATGATGAGGCCGAGGATGCCGAACGAGACGATGCTGTTGAGCGTCGAGGCGCGTCGGGCGAGCGGATACGCGGCCAGCGCTCCCAGCACGCACACGAGCACCGTCGAGACTCCGGTGACGATGACGCTATTGCCGATGGCGCGCAGGATGTTGCCGCTCTCGACGGCGATGGCGAAGTTGCCGAAGAAGATGTCCGTCGTCGGGAACAGCCATTGGGAGGAGCGGTCGGTGCGCTCCTTGAACGCCGTGGTGACGGCGATGAAGAACGGGAGCAGCTGCACGGCGGAGGCGACGAGGAGGACGGCGCCGAGCCCGAGGGCCGTCCCCGTGGCGCGGCTCGTTCGCTTCGGGCGGCCGGTGCTGCGCGCACGCCCACCACTGCGAGGCGGCTTGGTCGGTGGGGCTGGATGCTCCACTTTCGCTTCGGTCACGGTCGTTACAGTCATGCGCGGTCCAGTCGTCGTCGATTGAGCAGGGTGTTGAGCCCGAGGGTGAAGAGCACGATCACGAGGAACAGCACGATGCCCATGCCCGAGGCGTAGCCGGCGCTCTGGTTGTCGAAGTAGGCGACGCCGATGAGCGTCGAGACCGAGTTCGTCGAGTAGCCGGGGCCTCCGCCGGTGAGCACGACGATGACGTCGAAGAGCTTCAGCCCGCCGATGAGGTTGAGCACGATGCTCGTCGCGAACGCCGGCTGCAGGAGGGGCAGCGTGATGTGCCAGAACTGCTTCCAGTACCCGGCGCCATCGAGGGTGGATGCCTCGTAGAGCTCGGTGGGGATCGATTGCAGCCCGGCGAGGTAGATGATCATGGAGACGCCAACGAACTGCAGCGAGTTGACGAGGACGATGATCGCGATCGCGGCGCCGGAGTCGCTGAGCCAGGCGACGCGCTCGCCGCCGAGCCCGACGACGATGTCGTTGAAGGCGCCGTTGTTGTACTGGAAGAGCAGGTAGTACATGGTGCCCATCACCACGGGCGAGACGAGGACCGGCAGGTAGATGATCGCCCGTGCCAGGTTGCGGCCGCGCACCTTCTGGTCGAGGGCGAGGGCGAGCCCGAGCCCGAGGGCCTGCTGGATGATGGTCGACCCGAAGCCGTAGATGAACGTGTTGATGAGGACGAGCCGGAACGTCTCATCCTGGAAGAGGCGGGTGTAGTTCGCGAAGCCGACGTCGCTGCGGTCGGCACTGTACCCGTTCCAGTTCGTGAAGGAGATGGCGGCGCCCGTCACGAGCGGGTAGATGGTGAAGACGGCGAACAGCAGGAGGGCCGGCACGTAGAGCAGGTTCATCCCTGCTCCGGCCAGAGGGGAGGACCCCCTGCTCCGCCGCGCCCTGGGTGCCCTGGGTGCTCTGGGTGCTCTGGGTGCTCTGGGTGGCAGCTTCTGTGGCGATGTTGCAGTGTCAAGCGAGCTCATGGGGATCTCCTCTCAGCATCCGCTCGCCGTTCAGCTCTGGCCCCAGAGGCTGGTGAAGTCGGCGTCGACCTGGGTCACGGCCTGGTCGACGCTCGACTGGCCGGTGATGATCGAGTCGGTGGTGGTCACCATCGTGTTCCACATGCCGTTGGGCAGGTAGACGCGGTCGAAGTACGGCACGAGCGGCGCTGAGCCGGAGATGACGTGGGTGTCGAACGACTCCTGCAGCGGGCCGAGGTCGGCCGAGGCGTCGGTGAGCCCGGGAAGGTTGCCGACGGATTCGGCGAGCACGGTGATGTTCTCGGGCTGGGCGAGGAACGCCAGGTAGGCCTTCGCGTCGTCGAGGTGCTCGCTTGTCTTCGAGATGCCGAAGGCGTTGAACTCTCCGCCGACCAGGTAGGGGTCTTCGCCTGTGAGGGAGGGGACGGGCATGAAGCCGAGGTTGGCGTCCGGGTTGTACTGCAGGGCGTTGTTGGCTGCCTGGTTCTGGCTGAAGACGAAGGCGGTGTTGCCGTCGGCGAGCGCGCGCGACACGTCGTCGGAGGTCGCCGAGGAGTAGTCGGGGTTGAAGTAGCCGGAGGTGCGCCACCCGTCGATGAGGTCGAGCGTCGTCGCGTAGGGCGCGTCGACGAAGGAACCGGCGCTGAGCTCGTCGAGCTGCTCGGGCGTGTATGCGCCGGCGACGATCCAGTCGGTGAGGTTGCCGGCCGGGCCGCCGTCCTTGCCGGACACGGCGATCGGGGCGACGCCGCTCGCGTCGACGGCCGCGGCGGCTTCGGCGAAGTCGTCCCAGGTGGAGATGGAGGCGGGGTCGACGCCGGCCGCGGTGAGCACGTCGGCGTTGTAGATGATGCCTGCGACGTCGGTGTCGATGGGGAGGGCGAAGAACTCGCCGGCGTCGTTGCGCATGGCCGAGTCGAGGGCTGGGTTGAAGTTGGCGGCCCAGGCCTCGTTCTGGAGGGGCTCGAGGAACTCGCTGTAGCGGAGGAGCGACCATCCGTGGGTGGCGAAGATGTCCGGGGCGTCGCCTGCTGCGAGCCTGACCTTCATGTCTGCCTCGTACTGCGAGCTGGGCGCGACGAGGTCGACCGTGACGCCCGGGTTGGCCTCTTCGAAGGCGGCAGTCACCTCCTCGAGGGCGATCATGAGCTTGGAGTCGACCGAGGCGTTGGTCTGGAACTCGATGGTGGTGCCGGATTCGGCGGAGCCTCCACTGCAACCGGTGAGGGCGAGGAGGAGCGTCGCCGCGACGGAGGCTGCCGCGACGGTGGTAGCGCGAGACTTCATTGTCATTCCTTCGTGTGGGCGATGGATCCGGCCGACCGCAAGGACGCGGATGGCTCCATCGCTATCTGCCGACAATTTATGCGAGTAAATATTTATCCGCAAGGGTCAATAAAACAGACAGATATTGTGTTGACGCGAGTAAATAGTCGTGCAATGCTCGAGGTCCTCGCCCGACTCCCCACCGTGGTGGAGCCTGGGTTTTCCTGTCACCTTGAAAGGTCACCAATGTCGCTGTCCCTGGGAATCGTCGGAGCCGGTCAGTTCGCCGGCCAGTTCGCCACCCTCTTCAAACTCCACCCCGGCGTCGACCGGATCCTCGTGACCGACGTGCTGTCCGAGCGCGCGGAGGCGCTCAACGCATCCGCCGAGCTCGACGGAACAGCCGAGAGCTTCGAAGCCCTCCTCGCCGACGACTCGATCGACGCGATCGCCCTCTTCACCCAGCGCTGGACGCACGGTCCGCTGGTGCTCCGCGCGCTGCAGGCAGGCAAGCACGTGTACTCGGCAGTGCCCATGGCCATCTCGGAAGACGAGATCGCCGCCATCATCGAGGCGGTGCGCGAGACCGGCCTCACCTACATGATGGGTGAGACCAGCTACTACAACCCGGCGACG
This sequence comes from Pseudoclavibacter sp. VKM Ac-2867, assembly GCF_015351275.1. Taxonomy (NCBI): domain Bacteria; kingdom Bacillati; phylum Actinomycetota; class Actinomycetes; order Micrococcales; family Microbacteriaceae; genus Pseudoclavibacter; species Pseudoclavibacter sp. VKM Ac-2867. Next base: position 58,470 of record NZ_JADKSL010000007.1, on the reverse strand, counting down.
ATCTACGCGCGCAACCAGCTCGCCGACGGGAAGTTCGGGCGCATCTTCTACGCCGAGGGCGACTACGTCCACGACATGGACCTGGGCTTCTACGATGCCTACGCCTACTCGGGAGGTGCCGAGTGGAAGCGCACGGCGAGCTACCCGCCCATGCTCTACCCGACCCACTCGATCGGCGGCGTCCTCGGTGCCATCCCGGGCCACGCCACCAGCGTGAGCTGCATCGGCGTGGTCGACGACCGCCAGGACGGCGTCTTCGACCGCGAGATCAGCATGTTCGACAACAACTTCTCGAACGCGACGGCGCTCTTCGAGCTCTCCGAGGGCGGGTCCATGCGGATCAACGAGATGCGTCGCGTCGGCTACCCCTCGCACATCCGCGAGAGCCGGTTCCGCTACTTCGGCACGGAGGGCAGCTTCGAGCAGCTCGCCGAGGTCGCCGTGTGGCAGGACAAGCAGGGCGTCACGGACGTCTCCGACCTGATCGCGACGGATGCGACCGCGGATGCCGACGACCCGTCGCTCGCGCACGTCGCCCCCGCGCTGCGCGACGCGTTCGTGTCCGGACACTCGAAGGTGCACGACACCTCGCGGCTCCCCGCGGAGTTCTCTGGCGTCCACAACGGACACGAGGGCAGCCACCACTTCCTCGTCGACGACTTCGTCACCGCCGTCAACAACCGCACCCTCCCGCCCGTCAACGCCTGGGTCGCCGCGCGCTTCACGCTGCCAGGCATCGTCGCGCACCGCTCAGCCCTGGCTGGCGGGGAGCGGCTCCCGATCAACGATTTCGGCGATGCACCCGCGGCGCTCGGTGCGGTGAGCGCCGACGCCGCACACGCCTGACGGAGCGAGCGATGAAGATGCGGGCGCCCGAGGATCCGGGCGCCCGCATCGACCGTAAGATCGACTCGAGTGAACGAGGAGTAGTGATGCCCGAAGGTGCACCCCGGAAGGTCACGCGCCGGGACGTTGCGCGCCACGCAGGTGTCAGCGATGCCGTCGTCACGTACACCCTCAATGGCCGCGCCCCCGTCGCGCCGGCGACCGCGGCGCGCGTGCGCGAATCGATACGCATCCTCGGCTACACGCCGAACGCCGCGGCCCGCGCGCTGAAGATGGGCTCCTCGCGGCTCATCGGCATCATCGTGCCGGACACCACGAATCCCTTCTGGTCCGAGCTGTGCCAGCAGGTCGAGAACGTGGCGGCGCGTGAGGGGTACGCCGTGCTCGTCGTGAACTCGCGCGACGACGACAACCGGGCCATCGCACTCGCCCGGTCCCTCGCCTCACGGCAGGTCGACGGCTTCCTCGTCGCCTCCATCGTGCATCCGAACGAGGTCACCGCCTTCAACGCGCTCGGCATCCGCTGGGCCACCCTCAACAACCCCCACCCCATCGCAGGCACCATGGGTGTCGGCGTCGACCTCGAGCAAGGCGCGCGCGACGCCACGCGACACCTCATCGACCACGGCTACCGCAGGATCGCGTTCGTCGGCTCGACGAAGGATGCCCGCTACGGCGGGTGGACCACCGAGCTCGCCTCCGCCGGCCTCGAGCCCGGGCTCGTGTTCCCTGCCGACTTCGAACGCCGCTCCGGGTACCTCGCCGGCCGCAACCTCGCCGCCGCGAGCGCCCAGGTCGACGCGGTCTTCATGAGCTCCGACCAGCTTGCGATCGGCGCGATGCGGGCGCTCCACGAGGCAGGTGTCGACATGCCAGGCGACGTCGCCGTCGTCTCGTTCGACGGCACGGACGACGCCGAGTACGCGTGGCCGGGGCTCACGACGCTCGCCCAGCCCATCGCCGAGCTCGCCGAGCAGGCCGTCTTCCGCCTGCTCGGCGTCGGGAGCATCCCGGACGAGCGGCCTCGGGGCGAGCTCGTCATCCGGAGGTCCTGCGGCTGCGAGTGAGCCGGCCGGCTCAGCGGTCGCGGCCTCGCGCCACGCTGATTCGATTCGGGCGAGTGGCGAACTCAGGCGTCGGGGAGCTCGAACTCCCGCGTCTCGTCCCAGGGCTCGGTCCAGCCGAGGCGGTCGAAGATGCCGTCGAGGAGCATCGCCGTGAAGCCCCAGACGAGGTGCTCGCCAGATTCGTTCCGCACCAGGAACGCCGGGCCACGCCACTCCTCGCCGTCGCGGCGCAGCACCGTGGTGCCTCGATTCATGGGGTCCAGCAGCTCGGCGACGGGGGCTCGGAACACGGCGGCCGATTCCGCCTCATCGACGACACCGACCTCGGACGCACGCCGCCACCAGGCGAGCACGGGCGTCACGAGATGCCGCGAGTAGGTGAGGGGCACGGGCTCGAGGGGGCCGAGCACGTCGATGCCATCGGCGTCGAGCCCCGTCTCCTCCACCGCCTCGCGCAGGGCGGCAGCAACCGCGTCCCTGTCCTCCGCGTCGACCCGGCCACCCGGGAACGCGACCTGGCCCGGGTGCGAGCGCAGCGTCGAAGCTCGCGCGAGCAGCAGCACGTCGAGGTCACGGGAGACGGCGCCGGCCTGGGCGTCGCGATCGCTGGGAAGCGAGTCGAGGACGCCGAAGAGAATGAGCACCGCAGCCGAACGGGAGACGCGCACGAGGCGCTCATCGACGGGCGACAGGTGCACGGCAGGCTCTCGCCCAGCAGCCGCGCACTCGGCGAGCTCGGTCAGCTGCGCTCGCGCCGCCTTCGTCACGGGTTCAGGATGCACGGCTTCAGCGTACGCGGCGCTCGCTGGCTCAGCCCTGCACCGCGGCGGTCACGAGCTCGACACCGATCTCGCGCACCGCCGCCGCGTCGGCCTCGGAGATGCCCTCGTCGGTGATGACGGTCGAGAACCGATCGAGCCCGCAGACGCGGTAGATCGAGTAGCTGCCGAGCTTGCTGCTCGTGGCCAGCAGCACCGCGCTGCTCGCCACCTCCATGGCAGCCAGCTTCACATCCACCTTCTCAGCGCTCGGCGTGGTGACTCCACGCTGAGCGTCCCACGAGCTGGCGCTCACGAACGCGATGTCCACTGCGAGCTGGCGCAGCACGCCTGCCGCGAGGTGCCCCACGCTGGAGCGGTTCGCGTGGTCGAGCTTGCCGCCGATGTGCACGACCTCGACGTGAGCATCGCCGATGAGGGAGCTCACGATCGTGAAGTCGTTCGTGACCACCGTGGGCGCTGCCAGCGCCCGGATCGCGGGGAGCAACGACGAGGTCGTCGTCCCCGCATCCAGGTAGTAGACGCCGTCGTCGCGGAGCAGCTTCCCCGCGGCGAGGCCGATGGCCGCCTTCTGCGCCCGCTCCGAGCTCGCCTTCGCGTCGAAGCTGGGCTCGACCGCGACGGAGCGCGCCGAACGCACTCCCCCGGGCACCACCGCGGCGACACCCTGGCTCACGAGCTCCCCGATGTCCCGGCGTACCGTCATGTGCGACACCCCGAGCAGCTCCGTGAGCTGATGCACGCTGAGCACCTCGTGAGCGCTCAGCAGCTCGAGGATCTTCTGACGTCGCTGGTCCGGAATCAACGGCGGCTCCTCGGTGTGGCTTCTCATGCGACCTCTAGATCAGTCCTGCGTAGTACAGCACGAGAACGATAGCGAATCCCGTCACGCCCGAGATGATCGAGGCGACGCCGATCGACCTGATCCCCTGGCCGACCGTCATGTTCGACAGGGTCGTCGTCACCCAGAACCCGGACGAGTTGGCGTGCTTGAAGATCTGCGCGCCCGTGCCGCAGGCGAGGTAGACGGCGAGCGCCGACACACCGAGGTCGTCGATGAGGGGAGCCATGATCGCCGACGCGGTGAGCATCCCGAGGATGTTGGAGCCCGTGATGGTGCAGATCGCCGCCGCGACGAGGAAGGGCACGACGAGGGGCGGGATGCCGACGTCCTGGATGACCACCGACATGCGCTCGGCCACCCCGGTCTCGCGGATGAGGAGGGCGAGCGCGCCGCCGACTCCGGTCAGGGCGAGCGGCATTGCGGCCGTGCGCAGGCCGTCCTCGAACATGCCGTTGACGATCTCCTTGCGACGCCACGCGCCACCGAAGAGGGGGAGGGTCGACAGCACGCCGATCGCGAGCGCCATGATGGGCGCTCCGACGAAGCCGACGAGCTCCTGGATGAACGAGCCCTCCGGAAGCGTCGGCCCCAGCAGCGAGTCGATCATGATGAGCGAGATCGGCAGGTAGATGGGGAGCAGGGCGAAGCCGAGTCGAACGGGGAGCCCCGTGAACGGGCTGAGCGCGAGCGTGCGTCCGACGCCGCCGTTCTGAGCGGTGAGCGTCTTCGTGGTGCCGGAGCCGCCTTCGCGCTGCTCCTGCTCTGCCTGCTCCGCCTTGGCGATCGACTCGATGAACTCCGCCTTGGGCGCGACGTAGGTCTTGATGCGCGTCAGGTAGAACGTGGCGACCGCGATGCCGGGCAGCCCGACGAGCAGTCCGTACATGATGGACACGCCGAAGTCGAGGCCGAGGACCCCCGCCGCGGCGAGGGGGCCGGCCCCTGGCACGACCAGCGAGGTCATCACGTAGGCGCCGATGTAGAGGATCGGGCCGAACTTCATCATCGACTCCTTCGACCGGTAGGCCATGGCGGAGACGATCGGGATGAGCATGATGACGGTGGTGTCGGCGATCAGGGGGATGCCGATGATGGTCGAGGCGAGGGCGATGCCCCATGGCATCTTGCGCTTCGTTCCGAGCATCTTCTCGACGGACTGCGTGATGCGCAGCGCCCCGCCGCTGATCTCGAGCGCCTTGCCGAGCACGCAGCCGAACACGATAAGGAGCCCGACGTTCGCGAGCGTGTTCCCGAAGCCCTCGTTGATGAGGGACACGGTGCCGGCGCCACCCTGCCCGAACATGAGGCTCAGCACGGCGACCACCACGAAGAGCACGAACACGGGATGCACCTTGAACCGTCCGATCATGAGCACGAGGCCCACGATCGCGAACGCGAAGGAGAGGAGGATGAAGACGTCAGACATGGCTGCCCTCCCGGACGTCTTCGCCAGCCCACGCGGCGAGGAGCTCGGCGTCATGATCGGCGAGGTCCTCGATGAGGATGAGCTCGCCGGCACGCACGTCCCGGGCGAGCGTCGCGCGCGACGAGACGTAGAGCGGGGCCACCCTCGCAGACTCGGATCCCGCCTCGAGCAGCACTGCCTGCACGCCGGTCACGTCGTGGTGGTGGCCGCCCATCTCGAGCAGCGTCCCCGCGGCCAGGTCCGCTTTCGCTCGCCCTGCCATGAGGATGCTCCTCGTCGGCTCTGGACTGCCGTACGGCGCCCCGAGGTGCACGGCGAGGAGCAGTGTCATCGGCGTCTCGACGCCCATGAAGTGGTAGGGCAGGTAGATGCAGGCGTACTCGCCGGAGCGACTGACGACGTGGCCCTTGCCGCGCAGCACCTCCCAGGTCTGGGCGTCGTAGGTGCGCACGACGACGAAGACGCCGCCCCCGAACGATGCCTCGTCCGGGGTTCGCAGCACGGAGAACACGTCGACGACGCCGGTGCGCTCGAGCACTCCGCCGGAGGACTTCGGCGCGTAGATGTCGGCGAGCTCGCTGATGCGAGCCACCGGGTAGTGCATGAGCTCGTCGTCGACGACGAAGCCGGTGTGGTTGGCGACGACCGCCATCTCGCAGTAGTCCGCCGTAGCGCCGGTGGGGAGCGCCGCGACGGCTTCGGCGCGAGCGCGCAGCGTCGCGGGGATGTCGTCGCCGAGCATCAGGTGCTCGCCGAGCTGCGGTGCGTGGATCTGCTTGTCGAGGTGGGTGACGGTGCCTGCGGACGGGTCGAAGACGAGGTCGTACTCGCTGGACTTGCCGATGGCGACGATGTCGAGTCCGAGCGTCCGCACCCAGGAGACCAGGGCGATGAGGTTCGCGGGCTGGTCTCCGCTCGCGGGCGTGTAGACGACGTCGTTCTCGCGGGCGATCGAAGCGAGCTCGATGCCAGCGACCGAGTCGACCTCCTTCGAGACCATGGCGACCGGCCTCGACGCTCGCAGTGCATCCGCGGCCACCCGGTAGCCGAACCCGGGGTCCCCGGTTGCCTCGACGAGGATGTCGAAGACCTCGGGAAGCAGGAGCTCGCGACTCGCGACCACGGCGGTCTTGCCGGCCGCGACGACCTCGAGCACCTCGCCTGGGGTGCCGCAGACGACGAGGGACTCGGCGGCGAAGCCGACCTCGAGGGCGAGCGCACGCGCACCCTCCGGGTCGAGGTCGCAGAGCACACTGGCGTGCAGGTCCTCGATCTGCGTGGTCTGCGCGAGCAGGGTGCGAGCGAATCCGCCCTTGGCCCCGGTGAGCGCGTACTGCACGCGGGTCCCGCGATGCGCGGCGAGAAGATACTCGATGTTCATTGGTCTCCGTTTGGCGTCGTTGCCAACGACCGGCAGGTCGTCGTGCTGACATCATGTATAAAGGATTCACAGATCATGTGCAAACACTCACAGATATTCACACTGTCTCGTTCGAGTGCTGCAGCAGGAGGGAACCCAACTTGACGATTCTTCACGGCTGCGTGGCCGACGACTTCACCGGAGCAGTCGACCTCGCCGGAAACTTCGCGGCACGGGGGCTGAACGCAGTTGTCATCACCGAGCCCGACTCCGCGCTGCACGAGCTCCCCAGCGACACCGAGGCGGTCATCATCGCCCTCAAGACGAGAACCGCAGCCCCCGACGCAGCTGTCCGTCAGAGCGTGGATGCGTTCCGCCGGCTGAGCGAGGCAGGCGCACGCCAGCTGTACTTCAAGTACTGCTCGACCTTCGACTCGACCGAGCACGGCAACATCGGCCCCGTCATCGACGCCACGCTCGCCGAGCTCGACCTCACGACGACGATCGTCGTCCCATCGTTCCCCGGCAACGGGCGCACCGTGCGCGACGGCCAGCTCTCCGTCTGGGGCGAGCTGCTCGAGCACAGCTCGATGCGCCACCACCCGCTGACGCCCATGACCGAATCCGACGTGCGCCTGCTGCTCAGCCGTCAGGCGCAGACCCCGGTCGGCTTCATCGACCTCGCGACGGTTCGCGACGGCGTGGATGCGCTCCGCGCGGCGCTCGAGCGCGCCTCGTCTCCCAGCGCCGTGGTCATCGACGCCGTCACGGACGCCGACCTCACCACCATCGCGGCCGCCGCCGCAGGGCTGAGGTTCGTCACGGGCGGATCCGGGCTCGCGCTCGGCACCCCGGTGCCCGAACGACGCGCAGCCGAGACGCCCCGACTCGCGGCGCTCGCAGGCAACCGCGTCATCCTCTGCGGCAGCGCCTCCACGCGAACCCAGGAGCAGGTGCAGGCAGCCAAGAAGGCGGGATTCCTCAGCCTTCAGGTCGACCCCCGCGCCGGCACCGAGCAGATCGCGTCCATCGTCAGGTGGGCCCGCGAATCCTGGGCGGAACGCCCGGACGTACCCGTCCTCGTCTACGCGACCGGTTCCCCCGACGACCTCGCCATCGACGACGCATCAGCGCATGCCGACGCCGCCGATCGCATCGAGCGCACGCTCGCCGAAGCCGCAGCCGCGCTCATCGACGCCGGCGCCGTCGAGGTCATCTCGGCAGGCGGCGAGACCTCCGGCCGCATCGTGACCGAGCTGGGAATCAGCAGCCTCAAGCTGGGACAGCCCATCTGCCCTGGCGTGAGTTGGGCCCGAGCGACGACCGCAGACGGCCACGTGATCAACCTGGCCCTCAAATCCGGGAACTTCGGCTCCACCGAGTTCTTCGTCGAGGCCTGGGACGAGCTCGCGTGACCCCGACCGCCCACCTCGACCAGGCCACCGAGCTCCTCGAAGCCGGACGCCGGCTCTCCGACCTCGGACTCAGCCCAGGCACCTCAGGCAACATCTCCATGCGACTGGGCGAGCGGATGCTCATGAGCCCGACCGGCACGGAGCTCGGTCGCCTCGAAGCCGACCACCTCTCCGAGGTCTCCCTGGCGGACGGGGCGCACCTCGCCGGCCCGCGACCGTCGAAGGAGCATCCGCTGCACCGCGCGTTCTACGAGCGCAACCCGGACACGCACGCCGTCATCCACCTGCACTCCATGCACGCAGTCGCCGTGTCCCTGCTCGACCCGTGGACCACGAGGTCGGCACTCCCGCCGCTCACCCCGTACTTCGTCATGCGCGTGGGGCAGACCCCGCTTGTGCCCTACGCGCACCCCGGCGACCACGACCAGGCCGACGGCATCCGCGCACTCGACTTCGCGTTCGATGCCGTGCTCATCCAGAACCACGGGCCAGTGACGAGCGGCGCCACCATGGATGCCGCGATCCAGGCCGCGATCGAACTCGAAGAGGTCAGCAAGATAGCCCTCATCACCCGAGGGCACCGGGTCGCCCAGCTCACCCAGACGCAGGCGCAGGAACTCGCGCAGCAGTACGGGCGGAACTGGGACTGACCCGGGCCGAGCTAGCTGTTACAGCGCGCCGCCGGCCGCCGCAGGCGCGTCCGCATCCTGCCCGCTGTCGCCGATGGTCTCGCGGGCGATGAAGTTCTCGATGTCGAACAGGTTGTCGCCGGCGCGCTTCGCGATCGTGACGAGCGTCGACATGGAGGCGACCTCCTCGACCTGCTCCTTCAGGAACCAGAGCATCGCCTGCTCGCCGATCGCGTCGCCGTCAGCACGCGCAGCACGGAACAGCGCCTCGATCTGCGACGTCACCTCCTGCTCCTGCGCGAGCGCAAGCGCGATGGGCTCGACCACATCGGCGAACTCGGTCTTCGGCGCTGCGACGCCGGGGATCGTGACGCCCAGGTCGCGGTCGAGGCGGTACTGCACGAGCATCATCGCGTGGTTCCGCTCCTCGACCGACTGCTGGTAGAAGTGCGCCGCGAGCTGCGGGAGGTCGTGGTTGTCGAACCAGACGGCGATCGCGATGTACTGCTGCGAGGCCGAGAACTCGTTGCCGATCTGGGCGGTCAGAAGGTCATTGAACGTAGATGAAGTCACGCCGCAACGCTACTCCTGGCAGGTTTCGCGTGGCGGTCAAGTTTCGTCGCGGCGCGAATCGTCCTCAGGAGTAGGGCGACACCGGTCGCCAGCACGAATGGCAGGCAGGTCAGCACGAAGGCTTCCCCGATGATCGCCCCCGTGCTCCCCCAGTACCTGGTCTGGTCGGCATCCACGCCGATGCCCGCGACGAGACTGTTCACGATGACGGCCACGCTCAGGGCTGCGCAGGCGGATGCAGCCAGGACGGCGACGGAGGCAAGCCAGAGCAGCGACGGGCGCAGGCTCAGCGCGATGGCTCTCGTCACATCGAGCGCCAGCCACACGCCGAGCACCACCGCTGCCGCGATGCTCCCGTACGCGATCGGGATGAGCGTGCCGGCGAGGCGCGCACCCTCAGCGGAGTCGCGATCGACGTCGGATCCGGCCGCCGCGTTCGGGAACACCAGCAGCATGTACGCGAGGTACCCGGCGATGATGACGAGCAGCACCGCCCTGATCGCGGCGCGCACGACCCAGCCACGGTCGGCACCAGCGCTCGTCTCGCTCATGACCGCAACGCTAGAGCCAGGCGCGCCCAACACCAAACGACGCAGGCGGGCCGGTCGGCGAAAGCTAGGCTTGAACGGAACCCCGGAGGCTGCATGAGCGACGCATACGACCACGACCAGATCGGCGTGGGCTCCGTGCACCGCGAGGTCGACCCGGCCACGGTCGGCCCGCAGCCGGGCGACCTCGAGCGTGCCATCGCCATCCAGGTGCGCGCGTACCGCCTCGCGACCGGGATGTCGGTCGCCGAGATGGCCGACAAGGTCGGCATCTCCAAGGCCATGCTCTCGAAGATCGAAAACGCCCTCACCTCCTGCAGCCTCACCACGCTCGGCCGCCTCGCCCACGGCCTCGACGTGCCCGTCACCGCCCTCTTCCGCGGCGTCGACTCCGACAGGGAGGCCGTCTACGTGCCGGCCGGCCACGGGGCGCAGATCGTGCGCCGCGGCTCCAGATCCGGCCACCTCTACGAGCTCCTCGGCGCCCTGCGCGGCCAGCACAAGCGCATGGAGGCGGTGCTCGTGACGCTGACCGAGGCGAGCGAGGTGTTCCCCCTGTTCCAGCATCCGGGCACCGAGCTGCTCTACATGCTCGAGGGCCGCATGGCCTACGGGCACGGGGACGCGCGCTACGAGATGGGCCCTGGCGACACCCTGCAGTTCGACGGCGAGGGCCCGCACGGTCCGGAGGAGCTCATCGAGCTCCCGGCGCGTTTCCTCTCCGTCACGGCATACGGAGACCGCGCGGAGGGCTGAGCCTCGGCTGGTACCTTGGCCGGCACGACGACTCGCGCACCTGCCAGGGGGAACCATGGAACAGCTCGACCACATCCCGACCACCGGCCCCTACGAAGCGCAGCCGCTGCTCGCAGAAGATCTGCTGCTCCTGCTCTTCAATCCAGACGACGGAACGATCGGCGGCGAGGGCACCCTCTTCTACGTGCTCGCCGGTGCCGTGCTCACCGAGCTGGCCCTGAACGACCAGGTCGCGATCGAGAAGGCCGGCATGCGCGGGACCCTGGTGCTCTCGGTGGGTGAGACGGTGCCGGACGACGAGATCCTGCGGGCCGCGTGGGAGTACTCCGACGGAAAGCGGCGCGAGGTGCAGGGCATGCTCGCGTCCATCGGCCCCCAGCTGCGCGGCCAGCTGCTGGAGAGCCTCATCTTCCGCGGCGACCTGCACCGCGAGCAGGGCAAGACCTTCGGGTTCATCCCCAAAACCACCCTCAGCCTGGGCGACACGGGCCGACGAGCGAAGCTCATGAGCCGAGTCCAAGCCGTGCTCATCGACGGCGCCGAGCCCGACGCCCGCACCGCCGCACTCGCGGCGCTGCTCTCCGCGAGCGGATCACTGCCGACCCTGCACCGAGAGCTCCCGTGGGAGACCGACGTGATCAACCGAGCGAAGGCCCTCGAGGCCGGCGACTGGGGTGCCGCCGCCGCGAGCTCGGCGGTCGCGCGCACCATGAACGCGATCACCATCAACGCCGCCGTCGCCGCGAGCGTCGCCGCCAACGCGAACGCGGCGAACAGCTAGCCCGGGCTGCCCCGGGGCCGCGGTCTCGCCCCGCGGCCCCCGCGAACCCCGCGAGCAGTCTCCAGGTGGGTTCCACGCCTCGGGATGGGTTGCAAGCCATCCCGAAGCGTCAAAGCCATCCCGAACATGGCAGGAGAGCAGACGAGACGCGAGCCTGCCGACAACTACCGCATCTCGACCGACTCCGCGATTGCGGCCGCCGCCGGCGCCACCGCTGGCTTGAGCCGCCAAGGTCCGCTCGAACCCTTCGCCCCACGCCCCCGCTGGCCCCACGAACCCCGCGGTCCCGACCGGCCCCGGCGAACCCCGCGATCAGTCTCCAGGTGGGTTCCACGCCTCGGGATGGGTTGCAAGCCATCCCGAAGCGTCAAAGCCATCCCGAACACGGCAGGAGAGCAGACAAAACGCGCGCCCGCCGACAACTACCGAACCGCAACCGGTTACGAAACCGCCACCGACGGAGCCACTCCGGTCCCGACCGACCCACGGCCGTCTCGAACTCTGCGCCCCACGCCCCACTGGCCCCACGAGCCCCGCGAGCAGTCTCCAGGTGGGTTCCCCGCCTCGGGATGGGTTGCAGGCCATCCCGAAGCGTCAAAGCCATCCCGAACACGGCAGGAGAGCGCACGAGACGCGCGCCCGACCGAACCCCGCGGTCCCGACCGGCCCCGGCGAGCCCCGCGAGCAGTCTCCAGGTGGGTTCCACGCCTCGGGATGGGTTGCAAGCCATCCCGAACACGGCAGGAGAGCGCACGAAACGCGAGCCTGCCGACAACTACCGGATCTCGACCGGCTCCGAGATTCCAGCCGCCGCCGGCGCAACCGCTGGCTTGAGCCGCTCCCGGCGCCGCCTGAGCGCGATCGACAGGGTCGTCAGCGCGAGGGCGGCGACGAGCCAGACGGTGAGCATCCCGTACGCCTCGCCGATGCCGATCGACCCGCCGGCCACGAGCGAGCGGAACGCCGTGACCGCGTAGTTCAGCGGCAGCCACGAGTGGATCAGCTGGAAGAACGCGGGCGCCGTCTCGACCGGGTAGGTGCCGCCGGCCGAAGAGAGCTGGAGCACGATCATGATGAGCGCAAGGAATCGACCGGGAGGGCCGAGCAGCGCGTTGAAGGCCTGGTTGACGGCGACGAAGGTGACGCTCGTGAGCAGCGCGAGCGCGACGAGCCCGGGCATGTCTGCCGGCTCGAGGCCGAGACCGAACCGCACGATCGTGAGCATGAGGAGGCTCTGCGCCGCGCCGAGCATCGCACCGGGCGCGAAGCTTCGCAGGGCCACGACGATCGCCGGCTGGCGACCCAGCACGAGCCGCTCCCGCAGGGGCGCGAACATTAGGTAGAAGGCGAGCGCGCCGACCCAGAGGCCGAGCGTCATGAAGTACGGCGCAAGACCGTATCCGTACGCCGGCACCTCGTTGAGGCGGGTCTTCGTGATCTCCACAGGCGTCGACGTGACCCCGGCGAGGTGGTCGGCCTGCGCATCCGTGTAGCTGGGGATGTCGGAGACCCCGTCGTCGAGGCCGTCGGCGAGGGTCTTGCTGCCGTCCGCGAGCTGCGTGATGCCGTCGTTCAGCTCGGTGCCGCCCGACTCCGCGTCGGCCGTCCCGTCGGCGAGCGTCGTCGCGCCCTGCTCGAGCTGCGTCGCGCCGGAGGCGAGCTGCGGCGTCGACTGCGCGAGGGTGGATGCACCAGCCGAGAGCGTCTGCGTTCCCGTCGCGAGCGTGGATGCGCCATCCGCAAGGGATTGCGTGCCCGTCGCCAACGTGGCTGCACCGTCGGCAAGCGACTGCGTGCCCGTCGCGAGGGTCGACGCGCCGGATGAGAGCTGCGAAGTGCCAGCCGCGAGTTCCGCGGACTTCGTCGAAGCCGTCGAGATCGCCGCGACGAGCTCGTCGGCCTTGCCGCTGAGCGGCGCGACGGATCCGGAGAGCTGGGTTGCACCGGCCGCGAGGTCTGTCGACTTCGACTGGAGGAAGCTGAGCCCCGTACCGGCCGCGGCGTCGCCGACCAGGCCCGTCATGCCGGCGCTGAGCCCCGCAGCTTGCGTGTTTGCGGCTTCTGCGGATTCGGAGAGCTGCGTGATCTGCTCCTTGCGCTGCTCGTCCGAGAGCGTGTCCCAGCTCGAGAGCAGCGAGTCGACGTCGCCCGAGAGCTCGCTGGTGCTCGACGCCAGCTGCGACGCCCCGCCGTTGAGCGTCTCCGCTCCGGTCAAGGCGGTGTCCACTCCGCCGGCAAGTGCTGTCGCCCCTGAGTCGAGCGCCGTGGCACCGGATGTGAGGGCGGTGACCTTGCCTGGCAGGTCCGTGGCAGCCGTGGACAGTTCCGCGAGTCCATCGCTGAGGAGCTGCGCGCCGGAGCTCGCCGTGCTCAGCCCCGTGCTGAGCTCCTGCGCGCCGCCGTTCGCGCTGGCCGCGCCTGCGCTGAGCTGCTGCGCGCCCGTGTTCGCATCCGCGGCGCCGGAGCTGAGCTGCTGGGCACCCGAGTTGGCGGTGACGAGGCCGGTGTTGAGCTGCTGTACCCCCGCGTCCACCTGGGTCGCCCCATCGGCGAGAGTCGCGCTGCCGTCGGCAAGCGCGAGGCCGCCTTCCCGCAGCTGCCCGAGACCCACAACCAGCTCGCCGGAACCCGTGCGCGCCTGCTCGGCGCCGTCGTTGAGCTCGGTCGCACCGTCGGCAGCCTCCGAGACGCTCTCGTGGATATCGGTGAAGCCCACGTAGACGTTGCGGAGGTACTCGTCGGAGACCTCGGCGGCGAGCTCGTCGGCGACCGTGGTGCCAACCGTCGACGCGATGTTGCCGACGATGATGTTCGCGCCGTCGTTGGTGGTGATGGAGAGGCGGGCGATCGCCGCATCGAGCGGCTCGTCGCCGCCCGCCGAAACGGCCGCCGCCGAGAAACCTGCCGGAATGTCGAGCACGGCGAGCACCTGGCCGGACTCGAGCGCGCTCTGCGCCTCCTCCGCCGACATCTCGTGCCAGCTGAAGTTGTTCGACTCGGTGCTGTCGACGAGCTTCTCGGTGAGCGTCGCACCGAGGTCGACGGGCTCGGCGGGCTCGCCGTCGGTCGTCGTTTCGGGCGTCGCGGCCTGGTCGCTGTTCACGATCGCCGCGTTGATGTGGTCGAGGCGGTGCGTCGGGTCCTCGTTCGACCAGATCAGCGAGCCCGCGTAGATGAGGGGGATGAGCATGATGCCGACGATGACGATGAGCGTCCGCCGGTGCGTGCGCACGAAGTCGGGGAGGGAGAAGGAACGCATGGGCGTGGGGAGTCCTATGAGCGAGCGTGCTCGACGCGGAGGGCGTCAAGCTCGGCGACAGTCGCGCCGGAGGATGCGAGAAGCAGGGAGGAGAGGCGTTCGACGAGCTCGTCGATGGATGCGCGTGCATCCGCTGCCGTGCCGGCAGTCGTGGTCGTCGCGGCGGGGGCATCGGCCTCGGCGGCGACCTGAGCGGCGGCGAACAGCCACCTCGTGACATGCCACATGGCGCCGGCCGCGAGGAACTCGGCTCGATCCTGCGGGGTGTCCGGGCCGTGGCGGCGGCGGATGACGGGGCCGAGCGGCGACGACTCGAGCAGTCGCGTTGCGAGGTAGGCGATGATGTCGCCCGTGAGGAGGCCGAAGCTGCTCTCGAGCGCCGCCCGGTAGAAGGGCGCGTCGGCGGCGAGCTCGCCGAGCAGGGCGCGGAGCGTGCCACGCACGAAGGTCGGCCACGACGGGTCGTCGCCGACGCTCGGGATGCGGTCGAACGCCGACTGCAGACGCCGCAGGGCGGCCTCACGGATGAGGGCCGCGGTGTCGTCGAAGTGCTTGTAGAAGGTGGGGCGGCTCACGCCCGCGCGGCCGACGATGTCGGTGATGCTGAGCTGCGCCGCATCCGTCCCCTCATCCAGCAGTTCGACGACGGCTGCGACGAGCGCCGCCCGCGAACGGACGAACCTCGCATCTTCCTGGGTCACGGCACTCCTCGATCGGAACTAATTTACAAATGTAAATTAGCACGATCAAGTGAGAACGCAAGGGCCAGGCCGGAGACGGCCGGGGCGAGGCTGGAGACCGCCGGGGCGAGGCCGGCCCAGCGCAGAGCGGGGTCGAACGAGGGACGGACGCCCGATGCCCGCACCGCCTGACCAACATCAGTGCAGAAACCTGCAGATTGGGGCGCGAGGCCTCGAAACGCCGCCGATTTGCACTGAAGTTGGTCAGGCGTCGCGGCGAGCCGCCCCGCGCAGACCGGCCCGGGCGCGGCCGGACTCGGACGACGCCGGCCGCAGACCGGCGCGGGCCGCCGACCGGCGCGGGCCGCCGCCCTACCGCAGCACGCGCCGCGTGAAGTCGTTCGCGAAGACGCCGTCGGGGTCGTAACGGTCGACGAGCTTCCGGAAGTCGGCGAAGCGCGGGTACAGTTCCGAGGCCCTCACGCGCTCGTCGAAGACCTTGCCCCAGTGGGGGCGCCCGCCGAGCGGCGCGAAGATCTCGTCGAGCAGCGGCAGCAGCTCGGCGACCTCCGGGTCCTGCTTCCACGTGAAGTGCAGGCCGACGACATCGTTGCCGTGCATGGGGCTCAGCCACAGCGAATCGCGCGCGACCGTCCGCACCTCGTTGACCAGCAGGTGGGGGCAGATGCGGTCGGCGATGCCCGCGAGCGCGAGCAGCGCATCCTGCGCCCGAAGCCGCGGGATGAGGTACTCGCTCTGCAGCTCAGCACCGTTGGAGGGCTGGAACTCGAGCTTGAAGTGCGGCAGGCGCTCATACCAGGGGCCGGCGATGCCGAACTGCTCGCTGCAGGCCACGGCCGAGACGCCGCGGATGGGGTGCATCGCCTCGGTGGCGGGCGTTGCGCCGAAGAAGTCGCCAGGCGCCACCTCGCTTGCGAGCTGCTTCACCCACACCTGGTCGATGAGCTCGGGCTCCGCCCACGTCGTGAAGGCGCTCACGCTGTACCCGGCGCCCGTGATCTCGTCGAAGTTCTCGAGCAGCGCCGCGAAGGGCAGGTTCTCGAAGACGCGCTGCCGCACCTCGAAGTGGGGCACGACGTCGAGGCGGATGCGCGTGACGACGCCGAGGGCACCCAGCGATACGACGGCCCCGTCGAATCCCTCGTCTCCCCGCTCCAGCACCACGACATCCCCGTCGCCGGCGACGAACTCGATGGCGGCGACGGCGGCCGCGAGGCTCCGGTTGGTGTTGCCGGAACCGTGTGTTCCCGTGGCGACCGCGCCCGCGATGGAGATGTGCGGGAGGGAGGCGAGATTCGCGAGCGCCAGGCCATGCTCGGCGAGGTCGATCGCGAGCTCCCCGTAGCGGGTGCCCGCTCCGATGGAGACCCACCGCCGGTCCTCGTCGATGCGGAGCGGGCTGCGCAGGCCCCGCGTCGAGACCTGCACGCCGCCCGTGTCCGCTATCCGGTTGAAGGAGTGCCCGCTGCCGAGCGCGCGCACCGAGTGCCCGCCGGCCACCGCGGCCCGCACCACCTCGCTGACCTCGGCCGTGCTCGTGGGGGTGGCGATCTGCTCCGCCTCGAAGGTGATGTTCCCGGCCCAGTTGGAGGTCACTGCGGTCCTGCTTTCTGCGACGTTGCGAAGTGGATGCACCCGGCGGAGCCGAACCAGTCCGTCAGGCCCGAAGCTCCACCGCCGACCACGATACGGGGGCAGGGCGGGTTGATCAGACGCCGGCCGACTTCCGCGACGAAACCCGCCATCCGAACAGAGCAACACGCCCCCTGACCAACATGAGTGCGATTTCGCGCCGATTCGCCCCTGGACAGCGACAACGCGCTGTTTTCGCACTGATGTCGGTCAGCCGAGCGCGAGCTCCGGGCCCACCCCGTGGCGGTGAAGCCGCGCACCACCTAGGCTCGCCTGCCATGCGGATCGTCGTGTCGGGAACCCACGCAAGCGGCAAGAGCACGCTCATCGGCGACTTCGTGGCCTCGCATCCGCAATACCGTGTCCTCCACGATCCGTTCGAGGAGCTCCTCGACGACCGCTTCGATGACCTCGACGCTGACCTGTTCAGCCGCCAGCTCGACATCGCCGCCCACCGCCTGGCCGAGCTGCCAGCAGGCACTGACGTCATCGCGGAGCGCGGGCCGCTCGATTTCCTCGCCTACCTTCACGCGCTCGAGGCGCTCGGCAGGCCCGGGCGGTCGCGCGCGGCGATCCGACACGGTGCAGCGCTCACTCGGCACACGGCCGAGCGGGTGGATCTCCTGGTCCTACTCCCCCTCGCCTACCGCGACCAGATCTCGGTGAGCGATGACGAGGACCTCGAACTCCGGGATGCCATGAACGACGCGCTCCTGGACCTCGCCGCCGAGCCGGAGCTCAGCAGCCCACGCGTCGTGGAGCTCACGGGTGACCGAGCCGAACGCCTCGCTCAGCTCGAGGCGGTCTGCCTCGAACGCTGACCAGCTTCCGTGACGAAGCCCCCGCATCCTGACTTTCAAAGCCCGGATGCAGGGGTCTCGTCACGGAAGTCGGCCAGGCTGCGACGAGGGCCGGCCCCTCGCCCTAGTACTGCTTGCCGGGGATCCAGCTCGTGCCCGCGAGCGGCACGTTCGCCATCGCGGCCGATTCGACGGTCAGCGCGACGAGGTCCTCCGGCTCGAGGTTGCGGATGTGCGACTTGCCGCACGCACGGGCGATGGTCTGCGCCTCCATGGTCAGCACACGCAGGTAGTTCGCGAGGCGCCGCCCTCCCTCGACGGCGTTGAGGCGGGAGGCGAGCTCCGGGTCCTGCGTCGAGATGCCGGCCGGGTCGCGCCCGTCCTGGAAGTCGTCATAGAAGCCGGCGGCCGAGCCGATGTCGGCGTACTCCTGCTGGTAGCGGGGGTCGTTGTCGCCGAGCGCGATGAGCGCGGCCGTGCCGATCGCGACCGCATCGGCGCCGAGCGCCATCGCCTTCGCGACGTCGGCTCCCGTGCGGATGCCGCCGGACACGATGAGCTGCACCTTGCGGTGCATGCCGAGTTCCTGGAGCGCCGCCACGGCCTGCGGGATCGCGGCGAGCGTCGGGATGCCGACGTTCTCGATGAACACCTGCTGCGTCGCCGCCGTGCCTCCCTGCATGCCGTCGAGCACCACGACGTCAGCACCGGCCTTCACCGCGAGCGCCGTGTCGTAGTAGGGGCGGGATGCCCCGATCTTCACGTAGATCGGCTTCTCCCAGCCGGTGATCTCGCGAAGCTCGGCGATCTTGATCGTCAGGTCGTCCGGGCCCGTCCAGTCGGGGTGGCGGCTCGCGGATCGCTGGTCGATGCCGATGGGCAGGGTCCGCATCCCGGCGACGCGCTCGGTGATCTTCTGCCCGAGCAGCATGCCGCCACCGCCCGGCTTCGCGCCCTGGCCGAGGACGATCTCGATCGCATCCGCCTTGCGCAGATCGTCGGGGTTCATGCCGTACCGCGAAGGCAGGTACTGGTAGACGAGGTGCTTCGACTCGCCACGCTCCTCCGGTGTCATGCCGCCATCGCCGGTCGTCGTGGAGGTGCCGACCTCGGACGCCCCGCGCCCGAGGGCCTCCTTGGCGTTCGCGGAGAGGGCGCCGAAGCTCATTCCGGCGATCGTGACGGGGATGTCGAGGTGCAGGGGCTTCGAGGCGAAGCGGTCGCCGAGAACGACGTCGGTGCCGCAGCGCTCGCGGTACCCCTCGAGCGGGTAGCGCGACATGGATGCGCCGAGGAACAGCAGGTCGTCGAAGTGCGGCAGCTGCCGCTTCGCACCCCACCCGCGGATGTCGTAGATGCCCGTGCGTGCGGCGCGCTGGATGTCGGAGATCGTCGCGCGGTCGAACGTCGCGGACTCGCGGAGGCCGAGCTCGGCGAGGCGAGCGGGTGACTGCGGTGCGCCGACGGTAGACGTGGGCTGGTCGATGAGAGTCATGAGTGGCGCTTCCTGCTCGGCCTAGTAGGCGTTGTCGACGTTGAAGTGGTAGAGCTTGCGGGCCGAGCCGTAGCGCTTGAACTCGGCCGGGTCGTCGTCGCGGCCGGCTGCGACGAGCAGCTCGGAGAGCTCGGCGAGGTGCTCCTCGCGCATGGGCTTCTCGATGCAGTCGGCGCCGAGCGATTCGACGGTGCCCTGCACGTAGATGCGGGTCTCGTAGATGGAGTCGCCGAGCGCTTCCCCGGCGTCGCCGCACACGACAAGGCGACCGGCCTGCGCCATGAACGCCGACATATGCCCGATGCTGCCCCCTACGACGATGTCGACGCCCTTCATGGAGATGCCGCAGCGGGCTCCGGCGTTGCCGTCGATGACGACGAGGCCGCCGTGGCCGGTCGCAGCAGCCGACTGGGAGGCGTCCCCTGTGACGTGCACGCTGCCGCTCATGATGTTCTCGGCGAGCCCGACTCCGGCGTTGCCGTTGATGGTGACGGCGCCCCGCTGGTGCATTCCGGCGGCGTAGTAGCCGACGTGCCCGTCGATCGTGACGTCGATGGCCGAGCTGATGCCGACGGCCACGTTGTGCTTGCCGGCGGGGTGCTGGATGCTCCACCTGGTTCCGTCTTCCGCTGCCTGGACGGCTGCGTTCACGACTCGCACGTCCTGGCCGGCGAGGTCGATCGTGGTGGGGGTGGCCGCAGCCGTCGCGGACGACGACGAGGTGGCCGTCGAGGGAGCCGCGCGAGGAGCTGCCGCTGCGGGCGCTGAGGCTGCCGCGTACTGGGTGCTGTCTAGAGTGACCACGTGTAGACCTTTCCGGGGACTGGTTCGAAGATGTCGGCGGATTCGATGCCGGGGAGCTGCGCAAGGGCGCGGTACTCGGAGGCCATGGCCACGTAGTCGTCGGTGACGGCCACGATGGCGGGCTTGCAGGCGATGGGGTCGCGCACGATGGCCATGCTGTCGGCGGTCGTCACGACAAGCGTGTAGAAGCCGTCGAACACGTCGCCGAGGTTGATGAGCGCCTCCTCGAGGGTGTCGCCCTGCTCGAGGCGGGAGGCGATGTAGCGCGCGCCGACCTCGGTGTCGTTCTCGGAGTCGAACTGCACGCCCGCGCGCTTCAGTTCGCGACGGATGGAGGCGTGGTTCGAGAAGGATCCGTTGTGCACCAGGCAGAGGTCGTCGGCGACAGCGAAGGGGTGCGTGCCGCCCGCTGTCACGGCCGATTCGGTGGCCATGCGGGTGTGCGAGACGCCCTGACTCCCTGACATGGATTCGAGGCCGTGGTTGGAGGCGACGTCCATGGGATTGCCGACGCTCTTCATGACGGCGAGGTGGCCGCCGCGGCCGATGATCGTGGCGGTCGGGAGGGCCGCGCTGACCGCATCCGCGAGGATGCTCGTCGACAGCTCGCCGCTCACGAGCGTCGTGTCGCCGACGACGGATACCTTCGGCGCCGCCCCGGCGGGGAGGGTGCGCTCGAGTTCGGCGGTGAGCTCTTCCACGGTGAGCAGCTGCGTGCCGCCGAGGAGGCTGAGCGTCGACGCGGCGCTGCCCGTGAGGTCGGGGTTGTCGTACACGGCGAGGCCCGCGGAGTCGGGTCCGCGGTCGACCATCTCGCAGAGCATGGTCTGGAGCAGGTCGCCCATCTGCGGCCTGAGCTGGGGGTTGCGCAACTGCAGCGCGGCGATTCCACACACGGGCGTGGTCCTTTCGGGGGTGGTCTTGTCTGGTCTCTGGATGCGGGCGGGTCAGAAGGCGGTGAGGTAGGTGTCGAGCTCCCAGTCACTGACCTGCGCGTGCCAGGTGAGGAACTCGGTCTCCTTCGCGTCGGCGAAGTAGCGGCCGGTGGCCTCGTCGCCGCTGAGGCTGGCGAGGATCACGGGGTCGCGGCGCAGCGCTTCGACGGCGTGGAGGAGCGTCGCGGGCAGTACGGCCGCACCTTCGGGCGCCTGGCCTGGGCCCGAGGGGTTGCCTGGGTCGATGCTGTTGTCGATGCCGTCGAGGCCGGCCATGATCGAGGTCGCGACCGCCAGGTAGGGGTTTGCTGCGCCGTCCCCCGAGCGGAGCTCGACGCGCTTGTTGTCCGGAACCCGCACCATGTGCGTGCGGTCGTTGCCGCCGTACGACGCCTTCCGCGGCGACCAGGTCGCGCCCGAGCTGGATGTGGCTGTGCCGATCCGCTTGTAGGAGTTCACCGAGGGAGCGAGGAACGCCTGCAGCGCGGGCGCGTGCTCGAGGAGCCCGGCCACGAAGCCGTACGCGACGGGCGAGAGGCCGAGGCCCCGCGCATCCGCTGCCGGCTCGCTCGCGGCGTCATCGGTGGATGCGGCGGTGCCGCCCGCGCCCGGGTTCGCCGGGAAGAGCGGCTCGTCCTGCTCGCTCCACAGCGACAGGTGGAGGTGCAGGCCAGTGCCGGTTCGGTTCGTGAAGGGCTTCGGCATGAACGTCGCCGTCATGCCGCGCTCTTCGGCGAGCACGTTGAGGATGTAGCGGAGCGTGATGACGCGGTCGGCGGTCGTGAGCGCGTCGGCGTAGTCGAAGTTCTGCTCGAACTGGCCGGCCCCGTCTTCGTGGTCGTTGGCGTAGTTGCCCCAGCCGAGCGAGTTGATGGCGGTCGAGACAGAGGAGAGGTGGTCGTACATGCGTGTCACGCCGCGGGCGTCATAGCAGGGGCGAGGGCCGTTGTCGCGCTTGTCAGCGGGGGCGAGGGTGCCGTCCTCGGCGCGGTCGACGAGGAAGTACTCGACCTCGGCGCCGACCTTGGCCGTCATGCCGCGCGTGGCGAGCTCGGCGATGGCGCGCTTCAGGATGTTGCGGGGCGCGTACGGCCACGGCTTCCCGTTGACGTGCGGGTCGCAGTGCACGAGCGCGAGGCCCTCGCGGACGAACGGCAGCGGGGTGAACGAGTCGAGGTCGGGGATCGCGATGAGGTCGGGGTCGTGCTGCTCCTGGCCGATGAGGCCGGCGGCGAAGCCCGCGAAACCGAGGGCGCCTGCCTCGAGCTCGTCGGCGGCAGAGGTCGGCACGAGCTTCGCGCACGGCTTGCCGTTGAGGTCGACGAACGTGGCGAGGATGAACTGCACGCCGTGCGCCTGGGCGAGGTCGCGGAGCGTGATGCGGTCGTCTGCCGCGAGCTCTCCTTCGACCAGCTTGGGGGCTAGTTGTGTCATGGTCGTCTCCCGCATGATGTTGATGTTACCTGACATGAAACCTTGTTCGCCAATAGTAGACAGACGGATGTTTCCACAGCGTTCGCCCCTGTAAACACTGGGTTACGGGAAGCGGGGTGAGGGCCCCGTCCGCATCCGCACCCGCAGACCTCGCACTTGCGCACCCCCGCACACCGACAGGCATGCACAACCCCCAGGTCTGACGAAGCCCCATCCGCAGACCTCGCGCCTACGCACCCCCGCGCGCCGAAAGGCGTGCACAACCCCCAGGTCTGGCAAAACCGCATCCGCAGACCTCGCACTTGCGCACCTCAGCTGGCGCCTTCTGGTGCCCTACCCCCAGGTCTGGCAAACCCGCACCCGCAGACCACACCCGCAGACCTCGCACTTGCGCACCTCACCTGGCGCCTCCTGGTGCCCCAGCCCCAGGTCTGGCAAAACCACACCCGCAGACCTCGCGCCTGCGCACCGCTGTGCGCCGAAAGGCGTGCACAACCCCCAGGTCTGACGAAGCCCCATCCGCAGACCTCGCGCCTGCGCACCCCTGCGCCCCGAAAAGGCGTGCACAACCCCAGGTCTAGCGAAGCCGCATCCGCAGACCTTGCGCCCACGCACCTAAGCTGGCGCCTTCTGGTGCCCTACCCCAGGCCTGACGAAGCCCCATCCGCAGACCTCGCGCCCACGCACCTCAACTGGCGCCTCCTGGTGCCCCAGCCCCAGGTCTGGCAAAACCACACCCGCAGACCTCGCGCCCACGCACCTCAGCTGGCGCCTTCTGGTGCCCTACCCCCAGGTCTGGCAAAACCACACCCGCAGACCTCGCGCCTGCGCACCCCTGTGCGCCGAAAGGCATGCACAACCCCCAGGTCTGGCAAAACCGCATCCGCAGACCTCGCGCCTGCGCACCTCAGCTGCCACCTTCTGGTGCCCTAGCCCCAGGTCTGCAGCCGACTGGGCGGGGCAGGACGGGACGGGACGGGGCAGGACGGGGCAGGACGGGGCAGGGCGGGGCAGGGCGGGACGCGGCGCAGGGGGCACTGCCAGGGCCTCCCTGGTGTCGGTGGTGCGCCATACGCTCCTGGCATGGAGTACACGAACCTCGGCCGCACCGGCCTCCGCGTCAGCCGCCTCGCACTCGGCTGCATGAGCTTCGGCGACCCGAAGCGCGGCCTGCACAGCTGGACCCTCGACGACGACGCGGCGGCACCGCTGCTCCGCCAGGCGGTCGAGCTCGGCACCACCTTCTGGGACACGGCAAACGTGTACCAGCAGGGCACAAGCGAGGAGATCATCGGGCGCGCGATGCGTCGCTTCAGCCGCCGGGAGGAGATCGTGCTCGCGACGAAGCTCTCCGGCAAGATGCACGACGGCCCCGGCGGCTCCGGCCTGTCCCGCACCGCGATCCTCGAGCAGGCGAACGCGTCCCTCGAGCGACTCGGCACCGACCACATCGACGTGCTCTACATCCACCGCTTCGACGACAGCACCCCCGTCGAGGAGACCATGCAGGCGCTTGACGACCTCGTGCGCTCAGGCAAGGTGCGCTATCTCGGCGCATCGTCGATGTACGCGTGGCAGTTCGCGAAGCTGCAGCAGGCCGCGGCGGTAGGCGGATGGACCCCGTTCGTCGCCATGCAGGACCAGTACAACCTGCTGAAGCGCGAGGAGGAGCGGGAGATGATCCCCATGTGCGCCGACATGGGCGTCGGTCTCGTCCCGTACTCGCCGAACGGCAAAGGGCGCCTGACCCGGCCGCGCGGCGAATCGACGGCACGCGCCGAGCTCGACTCGGTCGCGAAGGCGTTCGACGCTGATGCCGACGGCCCCATCATCGACGTCGTGGAGCAGATCGCGGCCGAGCGCGAGGTCCCGATGGCACGAGTCGCACTGTCGTGGGTGCTGCGCAACCCGACGGTCGCAGCGCCCATCGTCGGGGCGACCAAGGCGAAGCACCTCGATGACGCCGTCGCGGCCCTCGAGCTGACGCTCACCGAGGACGAGGTCGCGCGACTCGAGGCACCGTACGTCACCCAGCCTCCATTCTGGTGGTGACCCGACGCTTCTGGCGGTGATCGAGCGGCGGGCGTAAACACTGCGTTAAGAGCGGTCGCAGGCAGGTTTCCGGAGGGGCATCGCGCCCTTCCGGGGCGATGGAATGGGCGCATCCACCGCATTCTCGAAAGGCGCACCATGCCAGTTGCTCCCCTGTTCGACCTCTCCGACACTCGCGTCGTCGTCACCGGCGGCACGAAGGGCATCGGCTTCGGCATCGCCAGCGTGTTCGCACAGGCGGGCGCGCGGGTCGCTGTCGCTGGTCGCTCGCAGGCGGGGGTGGATACGGCCGTCGCCGCACTCTCGCTCGTCGCCGGCGCAGACACTCGGGCCCGGATCTCGGGGTTCACGGTCGACGTCACCGATCCCGAGTCGTGCCGCGCGCTTGCGGCGTCGACCGCGGCGGTGTTCGGCGGCATCGACGTGCTCTGCGCCAACGCGGGGATCTTCCCGCAGGCGGACCTCGCGACGATGACGCCGGCGCAGCTCGACGAGGTGCTCGACACGAACGTGAAGGGAACCATCTACGCCGTGCAGGCCTGCCTGCCCGCCCTGCGGGAATCAGGCCGCGGTCGTGTCGTGCTGACCTCATCCATTACCGGCCCGACGACCGGCTACCCGGGCTGGTCGCACTACGGGGCTTCCAAGGCCGCGCAGCTGGGCTTCATGCGCACCGCCGCGATCGAGCTCGCGAAGCACGCCATCACCGTGAACGCGGTCCTGCCGGGCAACGTCGAATCTGCTGGGCTCGACGAGATGGGCGAGGACTACCTCGCGTCGATGACCTCAGCCGTCCCGCTGCGCAGACTGGGCCGAGCCGAGGAGATCGGCTACGCCGCGGCGTTCCTCGCGAGCCGCGAGGCGGGGTACATCACCGGTCAGACGATCGTCGTCGACGGCGGACAGACACTCCCCGAATCCCCGGATGCGCTGGGCTGACACCCGAGCAGCACCTCATCCAGCGAACCCCATGGCTACTCTCAGGATTAGCTAGCTAACCTAACTATCCGATCATCCACTCTTGAACCGAGGAACCCCATGAGCCTGCTCGAGATCCACCGCGAGTCCACGACCCGTACGGTCGTCGATTCCGCCCCTCGACAGCTCCGCTGGCTCTCACCCGCGAACGGACTCTGGGTCGCGATGAGGGAGACGGCCTCCGGCGACGACTTCGCCGGGTTCGTGGAGCTCGTGCAAGGAGAGTTCCGCGCGCACGACGGGCAGGGCACCTTCCTCGGCGCCTTCGCGACGCGCGAGGCCGGGCGCAACGCCATCGAGGGCGCAACCCGCAGCTGAACCGTCGCGCCGAGCGACCGGAGACCGGAACCGACCAGCTGGTAAAGTTGGGGCCACCAGACACCAACGACCAGCGACTCTTCCGTCGCCGGCCGTCGCGCGCCAGGGCTGAGCCCGCGCGAAGCGGTCCGCCGAGGACGCTGCTGGCCTACCGCGAGATTGGATCCCATCCCGCATGCCTCTCCTCACCATCCTCATCGGTGCCGCCCTCGTCGTGACGGGCGCGATCGCCTACTTCGTCAGCGACACCGGCAGCCTCACGGCCCTCATCCCGGCCGCCGTCGGCCTCCTGCTCGTCATCGCCGGCCTCATCGCCCGCAACCCGAAGCTCCGCAAGCACGCCATCCACGGCGCGCTCGCCATTGCGCTCCTCGGCGCGCTCGGGTCGCTCATGAACGTCGCCCAGCTGGGAGACCTCTTCGCCGGCACCGCCGAGCGGCCCGGCGCGATCATCAGCAGCACCATCATGCTGGTCCTGCTCGTCGCCCTCATCACGGCCGGCGTGCGCTCGTTCATCGCCGCCCGCCGCAACCGCCAGACGCCAGCCGTCACGGGCTAGCTGGCAGCTCTCCGCCCCAGGCTCGCCTGGAAGCGGATCAAGTACCCGTCGGGGTCCGTCACAAGGAATTGGCGGACCCCGACTTCGTCCCCACCCACCCGGTACCACTTCGTCTCTGGCTGCATGAAGAGCTCCCGCCCGGTCGCGAGGAGGGCCGCCGCGACCTCGTCAGCGTCGGCCACGGAGATCTGGAAGTTGATGCCCCTCCCGAGCGGCCGCTCGAGCGGCCCGGTTACCCAGTTCCGGCCGACGCCGCGCTGTTCGAGCATGAGATGAGCGCTGCCACGAGTCAGATACGCGAACCCCTCCTCGGGCCGGTCATACTTCACAGCGAAACCGCATCCATCGACCCAGAACGCAAGGCTGCTTCGGACGTCGGCGACGAGCAGCTCGGGAACGAGGTCGGGCAGATCTTCTGATGCGGCGACAGCAGTCATCTCCGCATCGTCGCACGTCGATGCAGTCATGCTCCCGTCAAGTCGCAGAGCTACGTCGTGACCCGCATCCGCCGCTCGTTTCCACTGACCCGACGCCCAGTCTCGCGACGTACGGTCGATCGATGCTCGGATTCAACCCAATGCACACCGTCGTGATGGTCGCCTACTTCGCGGTCATCCTTGCGATCCTCGTCCTCACCATCTGGGCGCTGATCCTCGCCATCAAGGCTCTCCGCAAGTACCTGCGCACCCCGGATGCACCGCAGCAGCTGCGGACGCCAGCTCCGCCTGAGATCGACGAGATCGACTGAACCCGGACTCGGGACTTCGACGTTCCCCGAGGTCCCGCGCGTCGAGGCCTACACCCGGGTGAGCACGCGGAGCCCGGCGATCTCGCAGTGGCTGCTTCCGTAGCCATCGAGGTCACGCACCGAGTCTCCCGGCGCGAGCCGCGATTCGGTGGATGCGAGCACGCGCTGGGCTGCGTTCACGACGCTCACGTCGCCGAACTCACGCAGCGCCGGGAGCAGCTCTCGTTCGACGTCGTCGACGAGGAGGTCCATGGCGACGACGCCGAGGAATCGCCGGCCGTTCCAGACGGGCATGCTGACGGTGAGCGTGTACTCGTCGCTGCACAGGTAGTCGACGTGCGGGCCCGCGACATGACCTTCGCCGGTCTCGTGGGGCACGCGGAACCATTCGAATCCGCTGTAGTCGATGTGCTCTCGGCTGGGCGTCTGCGCCGCGAGCCGCAGCTGCGAGCGCATCGGGCCCTGCCACCAGGACAGGTGACCGCGTGACGGGCCGCGAAGGTCGAGGGATGCGACGAATCCGGCCCCGAACGCGGCCGGCCAGGTGCGGGTGAAGACCGCGAGCGCGAGCGGCTCGACCAGCTCGTCGAGGCGACGGTCGCTGAGTTCGCCACGCGACTCGAGGTCGCCGAGCACGGCTCCGAGGTCGCGGCTGAGCGTCTCGAGCACGTCGAGCGTCGAGCGGAAGTAGTCGTCGAGGAGCGCAGCTGGGCCGCGTCGCACTGCAGTGGCGTCGGTCGTCATGGGGCGGCTCCTCTGCTTCGGTGATGGCCGATGTTACACAGCGGAGGGCCACTTGCACAGGGGTGGATCAGCGACGGGCCGTTCGGCGGTCACCAGGCGAGCGGTGACATGCGCCCGTTCAACAGCACCCGCAGCGCCGCGTGCACCTCGAGCGCATTCCTTCGATGGTCTTCGGGCGCGACGTCCTGCGCGGCGCGGAGGCACGCCCCTTGTAGGTCTCGTTCGGTGACCCCCTCGGGGAGGCACAGCATCCACTGCACCGCCCGTGGCGGCGCCGGAACCCCAGCGTCTGCGAGGTACTGGACCATGTCGTCGTGGATCTCGCTGATGTCCTCCTCACTTGAGAAGGCTCCGTCGACTGGCCCGCCGACGCGCTGCCCACCACCGCACGTCTCGACGACGGGGTCATATCGCGCCGGCTCCTGATGCACCCAGCTGGGGCCGGCGAGGTAGGCGATGAGCGCCAGCCACCCGTTCGGCTCAAGCCTCATGAGGTTGGTGGTCTGCATCGGGTGCTGCGTGAAGTCACCCCAGGACCAGTTCGGCAGCCCCGCGAGCGCGACGATCCTCACCTCGTTGTCGTTGATCGGCATGCGTTGGCCCCCCAGCCATATTGGTCCCCAGCACCCGGCACCGTCGCGGCGCCGGCGCGCCTACCGCTCGAGCAGCGACCTGCGCTTTGCCTCAAGCCGTTCGACGATGTCGCTCACAGTCGCGCGCAGAGTCTCGCGCGCGCCGGCCGCGTCCCCCCGAGCGACGTCATCGACGAGTCCAAGTATCTCGCTTCGCTGCGACTCACGCTCTGCGTCGTCCACAGCGAGCAGCCCGAGCAGCGGCGAGAGCTCGGACTGGACGCGCATCTGCTCCTTGGTGAGGCGCACCGACTGCCCGAGTGCGCACAGTTCGACAACGATGTCGTCGGCGACGTGCCGCCACTGCGCGGGCGTCGGCTGAGCCTGCCGCCCGGATATCGCGGCGTCGCTGAACGTCGTGAGCCTGGCGCGGATAGCCTCCACCTCGCTCGGCGCAGCCCTGTGGGCTGCGAGCTCGAGGCAGCCCCCAGTGACGGCGAAGTAGTGCGCGACGAGGTCGCGCAGCGCCGTGCGGGAGATGGATGCGAGCTCGTCGGCGGCGTGTGAGGCGGGATCGGCGCCTGCGGTGACGAAGCTGCCGCCCCCGCGTCCTCGTTTCGTCGTGACGAGGCCGCGTTGCCGCAGGAGGACCAGCGCTTCGCGGACGGTGACGGGCGAGACCCCGAGCGACTTGGCGAGCTCGCTCTCCGGGGGCAGCCGCTCCCCGGCCTGCAGAACGCCGCGGTTGATGGCGACGCTCAGGCGACGCTCGACGAGCGCGGCCTTGCCCTGGTCCGCGACGGACCGAAACACCGCGTTGCGCAGGCGCGACGGCACCCCGGCTTCTGGGTCTGTCCGCGGGGGCATTGGCACCTCGCCATTGTGGCCCATCCGCCCCTGTGCAGCTAGGACACGAGCTTGAAGTTCGACGAGATCCTCATCACCATCTTGACCGCACCACTCTGCGTCACCGCTCCCTGCCCAATGGCTAGCTTCCGGGATGAGACACGAGACCGGCCGCCGCCGGGCTCCGGATGCGGCGATCGATCACGCAAGTTGGTCGCAGACGCGCTGGGGTGTCAGCCCCGCAGGCGCGGGCCGAAGAACGGCAGCGCGATGGGGGCGAACACCACTCCACGCGAGGCCTTCACGCTGCCCACGATCGAGAACACGATGTGCGTCACCGAGACGGCGAACCAGAGCGTGATGGGGATGCCGATGGGGAAGAACGATCCCGAGTAGGTGTCGTCGAGGACGAAGAGGAACGCGATGTGCAGGGCGATGAGGATGATCGAGGAGAGCAGGTAGGTGAGCCCCCAGTTGGCGGCGTTGGTGCGGTTTCGCTCGCCTGCCTCCGTGGCGGGCGCGCGCGACCGGCCAGCAGCGATCATCACGATGCCTGCCGTGATGGCGGTCACGAACGGGAACGGGATGACCGCGATCAGCCCGAGGCTCCACTGCGTCGCGCCGTTGGCCAGCGGCCGCGCCAGGAAGACCGGCGAAGCCGCCGCCCCGGTGGGTGGACCGAACTGCGGTGCGTTCGGGCTCGTCGGCGGGCCGCTGTGGGATGGCGGAATCGTCGCGGGGGCGTTCGGCGCGGCCTGGACGGGCGGCTGCTGCTCGCCGGACGGCTCGAAGTAGAGGCTGCTCGCCCACGCTCCGGAGCCCGTCAGCTCCGGCAGCTTCTCCGGCGGCAGCTCGAGCGCTGCACCGATCAGCGCATCCACGTGCTGCTCGGTGTCGCGGACCATCCCTTGTGCCTCGCGGAGCATCTCGGGGTGCGGGTTCTCGTCGTCCGTGGCGCTCAGCACGTGGATCTCCGCGACCTCGAGCAGCAGGTAGCGTCCACGGTTCGCGGGGTCGCCCAGCACGCTGCGCGCCTCGGCGATCTGCCGCTGCGTCTCCTGGTCCTGCGGGAGCCGAGCGAAGAGGCGCTCGAGGTTGGCGACGCCCTGGTCGTAGTCGCCGAGGATCGCTGCGGCAGGCGCATCCCAGATCGTCGACGGCACCAGTCGCCCAGACCCCGAGACGAGCAGCTCGTGCAGGAGCGGCACATCCCAGTTCCACTCCGACAGGCCGGAGACACGCGTGAGCGGAGCCCCCTGCCCCGGAACCTCGTCGACAACGTAGAGATAGCTGCGGTTCGCCATCACGCGAGCCTAACGGGAGACGCCCGCACGCCGAGATCGCGCGCGGCGATCCGGTGTGCGGGCGTCGAGATCGACCCGGTCAGTCCTCGTCCTCGTCCTCCAGCTCGGCCTTCTTCTCCACCTTCGGGAGGCAGTTGAAGAGGGCGTAGCCGATGAGGCCGACGACGATGGCCGAGATGATGGCCGGATGGAGGAGCGTCTCGGAGGCTCCTTCGATGAGCCAGGGCTGCGCGAAGATCAGCCCGATGACCTGGGCGAAGACGAGCATGAACGCCAGCAGCAGGAAGACGATCATCGCGATGCCGAAGAGCGGATGCAGGATGCGGTGCAGTGAGGTGCGCATGATTTCAGACTCCTATCCGCCGGGGACCGGGACGATCCCGAGCGCGATCAGGACGCCGAGCGCGAAGAACGGCACGACGTAGTAGATGATGAGCGGCACGAACGTGGACTCCGGTTTGGCTCCCGTGAGGCCGCTCGCGACGAAGATGGCGCCTGAGGCGGGCGGGGAGGCGCCCTCCGTCGAGGCGAACACGAGGATCGCAATGACGGCGAGCAGCGGGTCGATGCCCGCGGCGATGAGCGTGAACAGCGACACCTGACCGACGGCGGTGAGGGTTGCCGTCGACGACAGCGGACCCGCGACCAGCACGATCAGCAGCCCGATGAACGTCACGAGCAGCCACAGCGGGATGTCGACGCCGCTCAGCAGATTGTCGACGTCCTCCGCGAGGCCGAGCTCGGCGAGCACCTCGCTCGCGACGACGGCGAAGAAGAGCAGCGCGACGATCGTGTAGAACTTCGGCGCCCCGCTCGTGATGAGCTCCCACCATCCGCGCGGCGAGCGCGGCAGGTCCTTCCAGGCGACGAGCGCGGCGAAGAACATGATGAGGACGGGGATCCACACGATGAGCGAGATCGATCCCATGGCTTCGGAGAGCACCGGCGACGCTTTGAGCACATCGGCGAGGGGCCCGACCGAGATGGCGATCGGGATGATCGCGCCAAGGAAGATGAGGGTCGACGATCCGCCGCGCTTCATCGCGGTCTGCCACGGGAGGAGTTCGGGTCCCGAGGCTGCCGTGATCTTGTCGCGCTTCACGAACCAGCCGATGAGGCCCATCCGGAACACGAACTGGTAGATGCCGGCGACGAGCAGCGCCAGGTAGACCTCGCTGGTCGTCACGAGCGTGCCAGCGAAGCCAATCATGATGACCATGG
Organism: Pseudoclavibacter sp. VKM Ac-2867; assembly: GCF_015351275.1. Taxonomy (NCBI): domain Bacteria; kingdom Bacillati; phylum Actinomycetota; class Actinomycetes; order Micrococcales; family Microbacteriaceae; genus Pseudoclavibacter; species Pseudoclavibacter sp. VKM Ac-2867. The sequence continues at coordinate 27,044 of NZ_JADKSL010000007.1, read as the reverse complement.
ACGCGCTCGGGGGAAGCGCGGTGCCGAGGCCCGCGTTGCCGGCGATGACGGTCGCGGCGCGTGAGCGCTTCCATCCCGTGCGCACCATCCACGGACCGGTGATCGATCCGGAGGAGGCCGCGTTCCCCGTGTTGGAGCCACCCGCGACGGCTCCCATGGCACCGGACGCGAGTGTGTCGACGATCGCGGGGCCGCCTGGCAGCTTGCCGAAGAGGGAGGAGAGGATGGCGATGAGGCGGTCGATGACGCCGGTGCGCTCGACGAAGTGCGTCATGAAGACGAACGCGACGGCGGCGTAGAGGACCTGGTTCTCGGATGCCTCGACGACGGCGGTCACGGCGTACTCGGGGGCGTTGAACCCGGCGAAGGCGAGGGTGACGAGGAAGCCGAGGATCATGGCTTCCGCCATGTTCCGCTTGACGACGACGTTCCAGGTGACGATCGTCGCGATGAAGGCGACGAGGGCGATCAGTGCGACAGGCATGACCCTCCCCTGCGTCGGCGGGGCGGGTGCCCCTGGTCGGTGATGCTCATGGCAGCTCCTTTGCTGTCTATGGTCTGGTGCGCCGGGTCAGGCGCTGGGATTCGCTTCGGCGCGCTGGCGCAGGATCTCGACACGGCGGCCCGCCTCGTCGGCGAGCACCGCCCGGCCTGCTCTGAGGGCGGCAGCCGCCCGGTCGAGCGGCAGGACAAGCACGCCGTCCTCGTCGGCGACGACGTAGTCGCCCGTCGAGCAGATGGCGCCTCCGAGTGAGATGGTCTCGCCGACCCGCCCGGGGCCGGACTTGTAGGGGCCGGCCGGGGAGACTGCGACGGCCCAGACGGGCAGGCCGATCTCGGCGATGGCCGAGACGTCGCGCACGGCGCCGTCGACGATGATGCCGCGCACGCACGCGCTGACCGCGCGCTCCGCGATGAGCTCGCCGAGCAGCGCACGCTCGGCGTAGCCGCCACCCGCGATGACAAGCACCTCGCCCGGCTGGACCACCTTGAGCGCTTCGTGCAGGGCCCTGTTGTCGCCGGGGTTGACGAGCACGGTGCGCGCGCGTCCGGCGATCGGGCCGGAGGGCCAGATGGGCTTGATGCTCGAGTGCGCGAATCCGAGCCGGTCTCCGCCATCGCCGAGCGCCGCCGTCGGCACCGACTCGAGTTCAGCCGCGAAGTCGGGCTTCGCTTCGAAGGCGAGGTCGACATGTCGGCGCCTGGCGCCTTCGGTGACGGGCCAGCTCCCCGGAAGCGCGCTCAGCAGCTCCAGGCTGTCGCCGAGCTCGTGGCTGCGCCGATCGGCGTGGATACGCGTGCCCTCGTCGAGACGCGTGACGGCGGCGTCTCCGTCGACCAGGGTCTCGACGATCTGGGCGCGCATCCACGCTTCTTCGCCGGCAGCACGGCCGGCGGACATGGCCTCGCTGATGAGCGCGCCGAGTCCCTTCATGTAGACGCTGCGCAGGAGCTTGCGGCCGGATGCGTCACCGATGGTGTCGCTGACGACGTCTGCTGTCGCGCCGATGGAGCGCAGCACATCGGCGGCCGACTCCGCGTCGGGGCCAGAGAGGATGACGCGCACCTGCGCGCCGAACTTCTTCACCGAGCCGATCACGGCCCCGTCGACGACCCTGGCGCGTTCGCCGATCTCGTCGGCGACTGCCTGCTTCAGCTGCGGGGATCCGGCGTTGAGGTCGAGGAACATCGTGGTCGGCTCGAGGTGCGGTGCCGCGTCTCGCGCGGCCCCTGCGGCGTGGGCGGCCGTAGTGAGGCCGAGCACCGCGTCGGCGCCGGCAACCGCCTCGGCGATCGAGGTTGCGCTGGTCATTCCGGGGATCTCGACGCTCCTGGGGTCGAAGCCGACGACCTCCCAGGAGGCTTCGACGAACGCCTTCGCGTACATGCTTCCGGCTTCACCGAGGCCAAGGACAGCGATTCTCATGAACGACTCCGTTGTCATCAGGCAGAGGTTTCTATCACTCTGCGCAAGTTGATTTCGCGTAACGATAGCAGGCGTCCACGTTCACGGCCAGGGACGGAGCCAAGTGGGGTCTCGTTGCACCCGGTGGTACGTTGAGGAATCACCTGGCACTGAGGGGAAAACTGAGTGAGCGTTGAGCGCGTCAATCAAGGCCGGACGCTCGAACGAGCGCTCGATGTCATCGAGTGCGTCGAGGCATCACGGACGCCACTGAAGCTGACGCAGATCTCCAAGGCCACCGGCCTGCACATCACGACGACGCAGCGCATCACCACGACCCTCGCGCGGCGCGGGTACCTCAACTCGACCGAAGCCGGGTACACGCTCGGCCCCGTCGTCCTCGCGCACGCGCACGCGTTCATGCTCCAGGACCGGCTCGCCTCCGTCTCGCATCCGGTGCTGCAGAACCTCACCGAGACAACCGGATTCACGTCGTCGGTCTACGTGCGCTCGGGCTGGTCCCGCATCCTCGTCGCGCGCGTCGAGCCACCCGAGTCGCTCCGCTACCGGTTCCCGATCGGGCAGCGCCTCGACCTCGACGTCGGTGGCGGCAAGGTGCTGCTCGCAGCCGTCGCACCGGAAGAGCTCGACGAGTTCCTGAAGGACTACTCGGGGCTCGCACTCGCCAGCGGACGGCAGCAGACCGCGGACTCGCTTCGAGCGGAGCTCGCCGAAACCGCGGCGACGGGCACCTACGAGAGCCATTCGGAGCGCTACCCGGGAACGGTGAGCCTGACGGCGGCCATCACGGACTCGCGCGGCGCCGTCATCGGCGTCGTGAATCTCGTGACGACGGAAGAGACGATCAGCGACGACGGGCTCGCGAGATTCAGGTCCCGCGTCATCCAGGCGGCCCGCGTCATCGGCGAGCAGCTCTGACGGATCAGGCTCCCAACGCCAGCTCTCGCCCGGCGTGACCGGCGTGACCGGCTTCCGCGATGGATTCGTCGGCCGCGAGCTCAGGAGCCGCCCGCGCGATCATCCAGCACGAAAATCGGTCAGCGCCAAGGCGTGCATCACTTGCCGAACAGGTCTCCGAGGCCGGGGATGTCGAAGCCGAAGTTGCCTGCCTGCTCCTCGACGCCGCCGAGGAACTGGTCACCCGCGCCCGTGAGCTGCTCGCCGGCACCCGCGAACTGGTCGCCGAATCCGCTGACCTGGTCGCCGAGCCCCGAGACGGTCTCACCGATTCCACCGAAATCACCGAGGTCGGCCGTGAGCCCCTCGAAACCCTCGATCCCGGATGCGGCAATGCCGTCGAAGTCGATCCCAGAGGCCATCGCGTCGCCGATCAGCGGGAGCGCGACGGAGCTGGCGACGGCGCCGCCGACGACGCCGAGCGCGATGCCGCCGAGCGCACCCGCCCCGACACCAGCCGCAGCTGCGCCGGCGACGCCCGCGCCACGGCCGAAGCGAGCTGACCCGCCACGACTCGAGCCAGGCGTGAAGTTGGAGCCACCGCGAGAACCCGCGATGCGCTTGCCCGCCCCGAGCACCTTCGCCATGAAGCCGGGTCGCTGCACCTCGCCGCGCGTCGCCGCCCGTGCCAGGTCGTCAGGCGAGCTCGACTGCGGGCGGTCGTACGGTCCGGACTCCGCGCTCAGGCGCTCGCGCACCTGGTCGCGCTGCTCCGGCGTGAGTCGCTGGAACGCCTCACGGTGCGCCTGCTCGAGCTGGTCAGGCGCCGCGGTCTTGAGGAGGTAGTCGTACTTCGCGATGGCCGCCTTGTCCGCTGCCGATCCTGAGCTCGGGCCCGGGCCCGGGCCCGGGCCCGGGCGCGAGCCGTAGCTCGGGGCGCTCGGCGGCTGCTGCCCGTACCGCGGCCCGGAGTCGCGGCCGGCGTACTGGTCGCGCTGCGGGTACTGGTCGCGCTGCTGGGCAGCGTCCCGGGCCGGGTACCCCTGCTGGCCGCGTGGCTGCTGCCCATCCCCCGTCACCTGATCGGCGACCTTGCGGACCATGTCCTTCCAGTCCCCGGAGCCGCTCTTGCCGCCCCGGTTGCTCCCAGTGTTGCCGGAGTTGCCGGAGTTGCCGAGGGCCTTCGAGGCCGCGCCGAGGATCTTGTTGAAGTCAACCATGCGCTTATCGTCACCTATCGATCTATGGAGAACGTATGGAGCGCATCCGCGTCCGCTCAGAGCGTCTTCGACCGCCTCCGGCAGAGCCCGAGCGGCGACGTCTTCTGCCAGCCGCCCACAGGCCGTATCGTTCGCAGAGCGGCGCCCCCACGCCACAGACCGGAGCATCATGCCGTCCTTCATCCCCTCGAGCCACCCGACCGCAGAACGGCCTGCGCCTGGCCGCCCTTCCCGCCGAGCGCTGCTCTCGACCGCGGCCTGGACCACCCCCGTCTTCGCCGCCGCGCTGGCGACTCCCCTCGCCGCCGCATCCACGGCCCTCTCCACGATCGAGGGCAACTTCACGCCCTTCGACACCGAGCTGGCAGTCGGCCAGAGCACGGAGGCGGTCATCGCCTTCATCGAGACCTCCGGCGTCGACTACACGGGCACCGTGTCGATCCTCATCTCCCCCTCCCGCGAGACGGACACGGTGATCGCCACCCTCTCCGCGTTCGGCCCGATCACCACCGACCCGGAGACGACCGGCCAATGGAGCTACGCGCAGGAGGGCACCAAGCTGCGCGTCACCTACTCCGGCTACATGGAGGGCTCCGTCGGCATCCGCGGCTACCTGCAGTCGGACACGAATTCCGGGATCACAGTCGACACCGGCGGACAGTACCTGCTCACGGAGACCAGCCACACCATCGAGGTCGAATCGGCGAAAGCCGTCGCCGACAACGTGCAGACGCCGTGGACGATGACCTACGGCACGGACGGCATCGGCGCCCCCTGATCTGGTGCGGGTAGCGTGACGCCATGAAGTTCACCGTCGAACCTGCATCCGTCCCCCGCCGATGAGCACGCGCGCTGTGCAGGCCGGTGCGGCCGCGGAGGTACTCGGCCCGTATCTGGAGCGGCTCCGCGCCGAGCTCGAGATCCCGGCCGACTACCCAGCCGACGCGCGAGCCGAGGCCGAGGTCGCAGCAGCTCATGAGTTCGGCTCGGACTCCGGGCGACACGATCTCCGCGAGCTGCCGTTCGTGACCCTCGACCCTGTCGGGTCGCGTGACCTCGACCAGGCGTTCTTCCTTCGCCGCGTCGAGGCCACCGGCGATGACACTGACGGCTTCGAGGTGTTCTACGCGATCGCGGACGTCGCCTCCTTCGTCGAGCCCGGTGGGGCACTCGATGCGGAGACGCACCGCCGCGCCCTCACCGTCTACGGACCGGACGGCCGATTCGGCCTGCACCCGGCCGTGCTCAGCGAGGGCGCCGCGAGCCTGCTCCCCGAGGTCGACCGGCCCGCCGTCGTGTGGCGGATGCGCCTCGACAGCTCGGGCGCACTGCTCGATGACATCGAGGTGCGTCGATCCATCGTGCGCTCCCGGGCGCAACTCGACTACCCCTCGGTCCAGGCACGGCTCGACGCCGGAACCACCGACGAGCTGCTCAGGCTGCTGGCGGAGATCGGCCAGCTGCGCATCGACGCACAGTTCGCGCGCGGCGGCGCGACGCTCGAGGTGCCAGACCAGGAGATCGATCGCAGCGACGACGCCAAGCGCTACCGGCTCGTTCTGCGCGAGCCGCTCGCCTGCGAGGAGTTCAACGCGCAGCTGTCGCTGCTCACGGGAATCGCCGCCGCGACGGTGCAGCGACGGGCGGGAGTGGGCATCTGGCGCACCCTGGATCCCGCCCGCGACGAAGACGTCGAGCGCCTGCGTCGCGTCGCCGCCTCCCTCGGCTTCGACTGGGCACCGGAGGATTCGTACGCCCAGTTCGTCAGGACCATCGACGTCGCCCGCCCCGAGTACGCGGCGTTCGCGACCGAAGCCACCCGCCTCTTTCGCGGAGCCGGGTACGCGGCCTTCGGCACGCCCGAGCATCCGGACGTGCCGAGCACCGCATCCCACAGCGCCATCGCCGCCGAGTACGCGCACGTGACCGCCCCGCTGCGACGCCTCGTCGACCGCTACGGCACCGAGATCGCGCTGGCGTTCTGCGCCGGAGAACCCGTGCCGTCGTGGGTTGTGGATGCGCTCGAGGCGCTGCCAGGCGAGATGGCCGAGGGCTCACGCCGGGCGAACGCCTACGAGCGGGCGGCGGTCGATCTGCTCGAGGCGGTGCTGCTCGCGCCCCGTGTCGGCGAGGAGCTCGACGGGATCGTCGTCGATTCGTCGCCCACCGGGGCCGCCGATGCAGGCCAGGCGAAGGCGACCGTGCTGCTGCGCGACCCCGCAGTGCGGGCGAGGGTCGTCGGCGACGCCGCAGCCCTGGAACTGGGCACAGCCGTGCGAGTCCGCGTCGAGTCGGCTGACCCGGAGAAGCGCGCCGTGACGCTGAGCGTCGCGTGAGCCGTCGCTGCCGTGGCCGCCGCCGCGCGGGCCTGCGTGAGCGCCGCGTACCCGCCGCCGCTCCCGCTGCCGCCGCTAAATAGGCCACTTTCAGCCCATCCCGGGAGCCCAGGTGGGGCGAAAGTGACCCATCTGAACCGCGTGCTCCCACCAGACCCGCGCGTGCCCGCACGGACCGCGAGCTTCCGCCTGAACCGCGCCGACTCCAACGCTGCCGCAGCTCCTGCCGCTCCCGCCGTCGCCGATTAGGCCACTTTCAGCCCATCCCGGGAGCCCGAGTGGGCCGAAAGTGGCCGATATAAACCGCGTGCTCCCGCCTGAACCGCCTGCTCCCGCCTGGGCCTATCCCGCCTGAACCACGCCGACGCCGACGCTCCCGCCGCTCCCGCCGCCGCCGATTAGGCCACTTTCACCCCATGCCGCGAGCTCGGATGGGGCGAAAGTGACCCATCTGAAAGGCGTGCTCCCACCAGACCCGCGTGCGCCCGCCCGAGCCGCCATCCCCGCCAACTGGATCACTTTCAGCCCATCCCGGGCACTCGGATGGGGTGAAAGTGACCTGCTGGCCGCGGATGCGCAGACAGCGCGGCCAGGGCAGACCGGCCAGGACGAATTGATCAGGCCAAGCGAGGTATCCGCGACCTCGTTGAAGAGGGCCTAGAGCGAGGTCCAGGTGAACGAGTAGCCGTTGCCGTTGCGGTGGCAGGCCTCAGTGATCTTGGTCCACGAGCTGATGTAGGTGCGCTGCACGGCCTGGCAGTCGGCGAGCGAGCCGCCGGTCCAGTACGACTGCGTGGTGCCGGCGCTTGCTATCGCGGGTGCTGAGACGGCGATGCCGACGGCGAAGAGGGCTGCGGTGACGGTCGAGACGATGCGACGCATGTTGACTCCTTCGACTGGCCCGGCTGGTCCGGGGTGTCGGCGAGCGTAGTCCTGCGGATTGGGGTGGGCTGGTGGATTCGCGCTCCGAGATGGGACGGGGAGAACTCCCCTCCCCCGAACCGGCGGGCGAAGCGGCGCCGAGCTGGGCGTTTCCTTGGCGATCTCGCCGGGGCTTGGAGCAGAGAGTGCTATCCACCCCGAGGAGAAACAGCATCAGCCGGACGATGTGAGCAGCTCAGCAGAGCCTGCCTCCACTCGCCGGTCGAGGAAGCGCCATGTTCGGATCCCGCTCGGCACCGCGGTCGGCCAAGGCGAAGTCATCTCGGGTCAAGACGAGCAGCCGTTCGCTCTCGCGTCGGCTGAGCTCGTGAAATCCCAGACGCTCCGCGAGCCTGAGCGATCCGGCGTTGCGCGGATGCACAACGGCGAGGATCATCCGGGCCTGCACAGCCTCGAACGCGAACTGGATGACGGCCTCCGCTGCCTCCCGCGCGTATCCATTGCCCTGAGCATCGGGATGCAGCACCCACCCGATCTCGACGCTGCGCACTTCGCTGGCAACGGTCCGCAGGTGCAAGGAAATATCGCCGATGAGCCGCCCCTCGAGTTCGACGGCCAGCGCCATGAAGTCCTCGGCCCTGCGGAGCCTCGTGGACTGCGTGCGGACACGGAGGTGGCGCAGCGCCTGGCCGCGACTCCGCGGTGGCCAGTTCAGGAACTCGCGAACTCGAGCTTCCTCGTGGAGGAGGAACCACTCCTCAGCGCTCGCCAGAGTGTGGGCGCGCAGCAGGAGACGTCGAGTCTCGAGCACCGGAGCGGAAACCGCTTTGCCGATGCCTCTCCCCCGGAGCCGCCCCACGCCCTCCCTCAGGAATGCACGGAAGCTCATGTCTCCCCTTCACCTGCTCCGGTCTCCGTCGGCCGGAATGCCGACCGCCGGCCGACGAAGGTCAGCAGCAACGCCACCGCCCCGATCAGCATCATGGCAACGGGCAGGACAAGGCCATCGAAGACTTCGAGGAGCCCTGCGCCGAGAATGCCGGCGCCGAAGATCGCCAGATTGAACGCGACGGGAAGGAATGAGTTCGCGACATCGGATTCCTCGCCCCCGGCTCGAGTGAGCGCGTTCTGCAGCTGCGGCGAAGCCCCTCCGAAGCTCACGCCCCACAGCACCGCCGCCGCCAGGAGCGCGACGGGCGAGCCCTGCCCCGCCAGCAGCACGACCGCGGCGACGATGAAGGCCAGCACACTGAGATGGAGCAGCAGGCGCGGATACCTATCGAGGAGCAGGCCGGTCACCGCCACGCCGAGGAGAGACGCGATCCCGTAGGCGAGCAGCATCAGGTCCGGGGTTATCGCGGTGCCCGTCTCACGGAGGTAGGGCGCGACGTAGGTGTAGATCGTGCTGTGCGCGAGCATCCAGACGAAGATCACCGCGAGCACGACGGGGACCCCTCGCAGGCGGAGCACCCGCGCCATGGGCAGGCCCGCGAGCGCAGGACGGCCTGGCGCGTCCGGGACGACAAGGACAACCGCGATGGCGACCAGTGCTGCGAGCGCGGAGAGACCGGCGAACGACCATCTCCAGTCGGACACGGCTCCGATCCAAGCCCCAAGTGGCGTCCCGAACGCGAACCCGAGGGGCGCGCCGATCGCGACGATCGCGATCGCAGCCCCCAGCCGCGAGGGCGGACTGATTCGCACGGCGTAGGGCGCGAGCATTCCCCAGATCACTCCAGAGAATGCCCCGGCGATGAACCTCGAGACGAGGGACAGCGCGATGTCCGACGAGAACGCGGTCACGGTGTTGGCCACAAGCAGCCCCGCGATGCCGACGAGCAGCAGGGGCTTTCGACGGAAGCGGCGCGTCAGCGAGATGGCGGGAATCGTGACGATGACCGTGCCAAGCGCATAGGCGCTGACGAAGAGCCCCACGGTGCCCTCCGCGGCAGTCAGCCCGTCTGCGATCTCCGGCAGAAGACCGGCGGGCATGGTCTCCATCGCGACCAGGATGAATCCCATGAGCGCGAGGACGATGAGCGGTGCGAGGCGCAACTGCGAAGCCCTCGCGCCTCCAGTGGACGCCGGTTCTTCGGATGTGCGCGACGAGGGTGAGGTCATTCGGCGGACACCGTTCCAGTCGCCGGCACCGCAGCACGCACTGCCTCGACGTCTTCGAACGTGCCGATCGGGATGATCCCGGGGAAGTGACTGACGGAGTCGTAGTAGAGGACAAGCCCCTCACTGGGCGCGTAGTAGCCGATCATCCCCGCTTCGGCGGCGCTCCCGGACGGCCTGCCCTCGAGGGAGAGCGCCCTGGGGAGGGTGGCGATCTTCTCCTGACCACCGAAGTCCTCGAACGACAGCTCAAGGGGCAGCTGCGTGATGAGATCGTCGGAGGTCGCGGACTGGTTCAGCACGCCTCGGACGGTGACATCCCCCATGCTGATCGTGATGTTCGTCGTGGTGGGCATCAGGTCTTCGTCTTCCGTTGCGCTCGCCGCGGATGGTGGTGTCGAGCTCGTGGTGCCAGTACCGTGCGGTGCCGCCTCGCCTGCGCTCTCTGCGGGGGCATCCACACCCGTGCAGCCCGCCAGCAGGAGTCCTGCCGCGAGCAGGCTCGCGGCGGCGGCGCGCGCCTTGCCTGCGCAGATGATTGCGATGGTGCTCATGTGGTCCTCTCCGAGGGAGCGGTCGTCGTCCCTGTGTCGTCCAGCAGTCAATGCCTCACGTGAGGTAGGAGGGAGAGTCCCGCTAAAGGGGTTCCAGCAGAGGTACCCCAGAAGGCGGCCGCTGCTCGTACCGTGGATGCATGGACAACCGGGGCGAAGTGCGAGCATTCATCAGCTCCCGCAGAGGCAGGCTGACCCCAGAGCAGGCGGGGATCGATCCGGGCACGACCCGACGGCGTGTGACCGGCCTCCGACGGGATGAGGTGGCGCGGCTCGCAGGGGTGAGCGTGGAGTACTACACCCGCGTGGACCGGGGCAACCTGACGGGTGTCTCCGAGAACGTGCTCGATGCTGTGGCTCGGGCACTGCAACTCACCCAGGCGGAGCACGACCACCTGAGGGATCTCGCTCGGACGGCCAACCTGGGCGCGAAGGTCCGCTCTCCCAAGCCGCGGGCGTCCGGGCTGCGCCCGACCGCGCAGCATCTGCTCGACTCGATCACGGGCGGTGCCGCGATCATCGGGAACACCCGCATGGATATCGTGGCCGCGAACGAGCTCGGCTTCGCGCTCTATTCGGAGATGTACCGGGGCACTGCGCGGCCCGCGAACCACTCCCGCTTCATCTTCCTCGACCCTCGTGCGCGCGATTTCTACCCTGACTGGGAGCGGGCAGCCAACGTCAACGTCGAGATCCTCCGGCGGGAGGCCGGCCGTTCGCCGTTCGACAGACAGCTCACGGACCTGGTCGGAGAGCTGTCTGTGCGCAGCGATGAGTTCCGCATCCGATGGGCAGCCCACGATGTCCGCCGACATTACTCCGGCGCGAAGCATTTCCGCCACTCGGCGGTCGGCGCGCTCGAGCTGGTGTACCACGCGATGGACCTCGAAGACGACCCCGGCCACACCATGACGGTCTACACCGCCGTGCCAGGCAGCTCTTCCGAGGAAGGCCTGCGTCTGCTCTCGTCCTGGGTCGCCACGGAGAACATTGCGGCCATCGCCCGCGAAGGAGCGGCGCGGCACATCGCGCGGGCTGACCGCGCTGACGCCTAGCAGCGTCACGTCGATCGAGTGCTCCCTGCCGCCCGTGCCGCTCGGAATAGGATCGACAGCGTGCATTTCTCGAACTCGCCCATGCAGGCAGACGTCGTCGCCCAGTCGAGGTCGATCCGATGAGGCTCGCCGTCATCGGTGCCGGCCAGATCGTCGCCGACTTCCTGCCGCACGTCGCGAACGTGCCCGGGCTGGAGCTGGCGGCGATCTACGGTCGCCCGCCGCGCCTCCAGCACCTGGAGGAGCTGCAGGAGCGGTTCGGCATCGAGCGCGTCTTCACCGACCTCGACGAGTGCCTCGCCGACCCGAGCGTCGACACGGTCTGGGTCGCCGTCCCGAACTCGCTGCACTTCGAGGTGTCGCGCAAGGCGCTCGAGGCGGGGAAGCACGTCATCTGCGAGAAGCCGTTCGTGCTCCAAGAACGGGAGCTGCAGGAGCTGCGCAGACTCGCGACGGCGCGTGACCTGATCCTGATCGAGGCGATCACGACCCAGTACCTCGCGAACTACCGGTGGATCAAGGAGCATCTCGACCTCGTCGGCAGGATCAAGGTCATCCAGTCGGACTACTCCCAGTACTCGTCCCGCTACGACGCCTTCCGCGAGGGCACTGTGCTGCCCGCGTTCGACCCCGCGCAGGGCGGCGGGGCGCTCATGGACCTCGGCATCTACGCCATCCACTTCGTCGTCGGGCTGCTCGGCCGGCCGAAGCGGGTCAGCTACACCGCGAACGTGCAGCGTGGGGTCGACACGTCCGGCGTGCTGATCCTCGACTACGGCGAGACCACGGCGGTCTGCGTGTGCGCGAAGGACTCGGACGGCCCCATCCGCAGCAAGATCCAGGGCGAGGACGGGTGGATCGTCGCCGACGGCTCCCCGAATGTGCTGCCATCGCTGAGCTACGCGACCCGCGGCGGCGAGCCCGAGCGGATCGACCTCACGAAGTACCCGCACCGCATGGTGGAGGAGTTCCGCGAGTTCGAGCGCATCATCCGCGAACACGACACCACCGAGCGCGACCGGCGCCTCGACCACAGCGCCGACGTGCTCTCCGTCCTGACCATCGCCCGAGAGGGGCTCGCATGACAACACCACTCATCCTCGTCGCGAACGCAGGCGAAGGCTCGATCTCGGTCTTCCGCTTCGACGGCGCCTCCCTCGAGCGGACCTCGGTCGCAACGGGCCTGAAGGGATGCTCGAACTTCGTCGTCGACGCCAGTCGCGACCTCGTCTACGCCGCGGTCAAGGGCAGCCCCGCGGCGATCGTCACGCTGCGCCTCGACCGCGAGGCGGGCGAGCTCACCCCGATCTCTCGGCGCGAGACGCCCCGCGGCGGACTGAACTACGTCGCGCTGACGCGGGACGGATCCGCGCTGCTCGGCGCGGCCTACTCCGCCAGCTACGGCCTCATCGCGCCGATCGACAAGGGCACGGTCGGGGAGCCGACGACGATCGTCGAGCACCTGCACCTGCACTCCGTCGTGGCGAGCAGGGACGGCCGCTTCGCGTACTTCGTGTCTCTCGGCGACGATCTGGTCGGGCAGTACGCCATCACCGATGACCTCGAGCTCGAGGCGCTCCACCCGGTGGGCGCGACCGCGCCGACCGGCAGCGGCCCGCGCCACATCGTGCTCAACGCTGCCCAGACGCAGGCCTACGTGATCACCGAGTTCAGCGGCGAGGTGCTGCGCTTCGAGCGCGACTCGAGCACCGGTGTGCTCTCGCTCCTCGATTCGGCGAGCTACGCGGACGCGCTGCAGGGCCTTAAGCGCGGAACCCTCGGCGCGAATCCGCTGGAGCCCCGCTCGATCTGGGGAGCCGACGTGCACTGGGGCGCGGATGAACGGTTCCTATGGACCTCGGAGCGCACGACGAGCACCCTCGCGCCGCTCGAGGTCGCCGAGGACGGCTCCCTCGAGGACGCGAGGTCGTTCACCGTCACCCAGCAGCACCCCCGCGGGTTCGCGCTCAGCCCCGACGGTCGCTTCCTCGTCGCCGCAGGCGAAGGCGGGGCGCAGGTGTCGCTCTACGAAGTACGCGACGACCACCTCGCCGAGCTGCAGCAGGTCGAGACCGGCGCCGGCGCGAACTGGGTGCGCTGGGTCTGACGCGCGGCCCGGCTGTTAGCGTCGTGCCGTGACCGAGCCGATCATCCGCCCCGCCGTTCCCGCCGATGTCCCGCAGATCCTCGACCTCATCCACGGCCTCGCCGTGTACGAGCGCGAACCGGATGCGGTGAAGACGACCGAGGCGCAGCTGCACAGGAGCTTCTTCGGCGAGCGGCCTGCGGTGTTCGCGACCGTCGCCGAGGCGGCGGGAGCGAGCACAAGCGAGTCCGGCGCCCCTCGCCTCGACGGCATGGCGCTCTGGTTCCTGAGCTACTCGACGTGGGAGGGCGAGCACGGCATCTGGCTCGAAGATCTCTACGTGCGAGAGGATGCGCGCGGCAGCGGCCTCGGGACGGCACTCCTCCGCTCGCTCGCGCAGGAGTGCGTCGCGAAGGGCTACCGGCGCCTCGAGTGGTCGGTCCTCAAGTGGAACGAGCCGTCCATCGGCTTCTACAGGAGCCTCGGCGCGTTCCCCATGGACGAGTGGGACACGTTCCGCCTCACGGGCGATCCGCTGCAGGCGCTGGGCGGCTGAGCAGGATCTCGCCGAGCCAGGCGGCGGCGGGTGGCACGGCGCCCCGTCGGGTGACGTACGACACGTGCCGCTCCCCCAGGTCCTGCGCTGCTGGCCGCAGCACGACGTCGAAGTCGTGGTCGATGGCGGCGTCCGTCGAGAGGGCGAAGCCGAGCCCCTCGGCGACGAGGCCGTGGATCATGTAGAGGTCGTCCGTGCGCATGAGCTCCCGTACGGGGTAGCCGAGCGATTGGCCGACGCGGCGCAGCACGCGGTCTGAGGCTTCGTCGTTGCTGCGGCTGAAGACCCACGGCACCTCTCGCAGCTCGGCGAAGTCGATGCTGTCGCGGCTCGCCCATTCGCTGTTGCGCGCGACCATCACGCCGTATGGCTCGGTGAGGAGCCGCTGCAGCATGAGGTCCGGGACGGCGAAGGCGGGCTCCACGGACACGTCGAAGATGAGCCCCGCGTGCACCTCGCCGCTCCTGAGCATCCGCACGATCTCCGTCGGCTCCCCTTCGACCACCTCGACCCGCACCGACGTGCGCTTCTGCAGGCTGGCGATGGCCGAGGGAAGCAGGCGTGAGCCCATCGAGGCGAACGTGCCCACGCGCAGGGTGACGACGCCCGCGTCGCGCTGATCGGCGACCAGCTGCTCGGCCCGGTCGATACGCGCGATCGCCTGCTCGATCTCGGCGGCGAACGACACTCCGAGCGGGGTCAGCGACGTGCCCCGCCGCCCGCGGTCGACGAGGCGCGCGCCGAGGTGCGACTCGAGGCTCCGCAGATGGTGCGTCACCGTCGGCACCCCGTACTGCAGCGCCTTCGCGGCACCCGTCAGGCTCCCATGCTCCTGGACGGCGAGGAGCACACGGAACTGTTGGAGGTTCATCACACCTAGACCGTATGTCACTGACGGCAGGATCCTGCTATATCGCCGTCGTCACTTCGTTCCTAACCTGAACGCATGTCCATCCTCCACGCACCTGGCCCGAGCAGCGCCGCTCGGGCCGACGGCATCACGGCCCCCGCCGAGCGCCACATCCCGCGAGCGCAATTCGAGACCCCGTACGCAGACGCCCTCCGCTCACTCGCCACCCACGACTGGCAGCGGATGCATGTGCCGGCACATCACGCGAAGGCGGTGAATGCGCCCGGCGTCGCGAGCATCGTCGGCGCCGACGCGCTGAGCCTCGACTTCCCGATGCTGTTCAGCGGCGTCGACCAGGAGACGTGGCGCCTCACGACGCCGGGCCGAGTCACCCCGCTCATGCGGGCGCAGGACCTGGCCGCCGATGCGTGGGGAGCGAGCCGCGTCTGGTTCACGACCAACGGGGCCTCCGGCGGCAACCACGTCGCGACGACCGTCGTGCGTGGCCTCGGCACCGAGTTCGCGGTGCAGCGCAGCGTGCACTCGAGCGTCATCGATGGCATCACGCACGCCAACCTGACCCCGCACTTCGTGCACGGGGCCGTCGACTCCGGACTGGGTGCCGCGCACGGCGTGACGGCGGCGCAGGTCGCGGCGACCCTCGCCGAGCATCCGCAGTCCGCGGCCGTCTACATCGTCTCGCCGAGCTACTTCGGGGCGGTGGCCGATATCGCGGCGATCGCGGCAGTAGCCCACGGGCACGGGGTGCCGCTCATCGTCGACGAGGCATGGGGTTCGCACTTCGGGATGCACCCGGCGCTCCCCACGAACGCGGCACGCCTCGGCGCAGACCTCGTCATCTCCAGCACCCACAAGGGCGCGGGATCGCTCACGCAGTCGGCCATGCTGCAGCTCGGTCACGGGCCTCACGCCCAGCACCTCGAGTCGCTCGTCGACCGAGTCGTTCGCTCGTACCAGTCGACGAGCTGCAGCGCCCTGCTGCTCGCCTCGCTCGATGAGGCGAGGCGGCACCTCGTGACCCGGCCAGACGCAGTCGACAACGCTCTTGCATCCGCACAGCGCATCCGCCGACTCGTGCACGACGACCGCAGGTACCGCGACGCGACTCCCGACATCCTCGCCAGCCCCGATGCCATCGCGAACGACCCCTTCAAGATCGCCATCGACACTCGAGGCGCCGGCATCACGGGCACGGATGCGCACTACCAGCTGCTCCGCGACCACCGTGTGTACTGCGAGCTGTCGACCCCCTCCGCGCTGCTGGTGCTCGTCGGCGCGACCGCGCGGGTCGACGTCGAGCGCCTGTGGGGCGCACTGCAGGCGCTTCCCGAGGCGGAGGTCGAGCCGATTCGACCCGTCTCGCTCCCCGCGAGCTGCGAGCGCGCGATGGGCCTCTCGGACGCGTTCTTCAGCCCCGTCGAGACGGTGCCGCACACGGAGGCGGTCGGCCGCATCTCCGCCGACTCGCTCGCCGCCTACCCGCCAGGTGTGCCCAACGTGCTGCCAGGCGAGGTGCTCAGCCAGGAGGTCGTCGACTTCCTCCGGCACACGGGCGCGGCGCCGTCCGGTTACGTGCGCGGTGCGAACGACCCGGAGCTCTCCACGTTCCGCGTCGTCGCCTGACCCTCGATCCTGCCAACAACCCGCAGCGCGCACGCAGCGCCCAACCTCAGCACGACGACATCAGCACAAGGGAGTGTCATGTCCACGACAACCACCACGCATCCGCCTCAGGGCGAGATGCAGCGCGGCCTCAAGAACCGCCACCTGCAGCTCATCGCCATCGGCGGCGCCATCGGAACGGGGCTGTTCCTCGGCTCCGGCAAGCTCATCAGCGTCTCCGGGCCGTCGATCATCTTCGTCTACATGGTGATCGGGTTCTTCGTCTTCTTCATCATGCGCGCCCTCGGCGAGCTGCTGCTCTCGAACCTGCACTACAAGACCTTCGGTGACATCGCGAAGGACATGCTCGGGCCGTGGGCCGGCTTCTTCGTCTCCTGGAACTACTGGTTCTCGTGGGTGATCGCATGCGTCGCCGACATCGTCGCCATCACCGCCTACGTGCAGTGGTTCAACGCCGATATCCCGAACTGGCTGCCCGCGCTCATCGCCGTCGTCGTGCTCACCGTCCTGAACCTCCAGCCCGTGAAGTGGTTCGGCGAGACCGAGTTCTGGTTCGCGATCATCAAGATCGTCGCCATCCTCGGCCTCATCGCCGTGGGCATCGTGCTCATCCTCACCCGGTTCCAGAGCCCAGATGGCGACACCGCCACGCTCGCGAACCTCTGGGAGCACGGCGGGATGTTCCCCATGGGCGCGAGCGGGTTCGTGCTCGGCTTCCAGATGGGCATCTTCTCGTTCATCGGCGTCGAGCTCGTCGGCACGGCCGCCGCCGAGACCGAGAACCCGCGCAAGACCCTGCCGAAGGCCATCAACTCGATCGTCGCGCGCATCCTCATCTTCTACGTGGGCGCCCTCATCGTCATCATGAGCGTCACGCCGTGGGACAAGATCGAGGCGGGCAAGAGCCCGTTCGTGTCGACCCTCGCGATCGCCGGGTTTGGCCTCGCCGCGTTCGCGATCCAGCTGGTGGTGCTCAGCTCGGCCGCATCGAGCGCCAACTCCGGCCTGTACTCGGGCACTCGGATGCTGTTCGGGCTCTCGAAGGACGGTCACGCCCCGAAGGCGTTCGCGATGACCAGCAATCAGGGCGTGCCGACGAAGGCCGTCTTCTTCACCTGCGTCTTCCTCTTCTCTGCCATCCCGCTGCTCTTCGCGGGCGACGAGGTCATCGCCGCCTTCACGTTCGTCTCCTCGATGTGCGCGACCCTCATCCTCTTCACCTGGGGCTCCATCGTGGTCAGCTACATCGTGTACCTGCGCCGCTTCCCCGAGAAGCACCGCGCGTCGAAGTTCAAGATGCCGATGGCGCGCGTCGCGCCCTGGCTCGTGCTCGCCTTCTTCGTCTTCATCGCGGGCACGCTGCTGTACGGCGACGACACCCGGCTGCCGTTCCTCGCGGCCCCGGTCTGGTTCATCATCCTCACCGTCCTGTGGCAGCTGCGGAAGCGGAAGCTGCAGCGGGAGGGCCGTCCGCTGACCGCCCCGATCCCGACCATCCCGCATCCGCTCGACGAGCGGGACTGACCGGGTGGAGGTGCGGCATGCGCGTCGCACCTCCACCCTCTGCCCAGGACGGCCGGGCATGCTCAGCGCATGAGGAAGCTGATGCTGAACACGTACCTGTGGGTGGCGGTCGCCTTCTACGTCGTCGCTCTCGCCGATCTCGCGAACGACGGCAGCATCTGGATCGTCTGGTTCGCCCTCGGCATGGTGTTCACGATCATCGCCTTCCGGAGACCGAAGGCCGAGCCTCACCCCGAGACCGCCGAGCAGGAGGAGAGACCGTGACCGCAGATCTGAGCAAGGGCGACCGCGTGAGCTGGAACACCCCGCAGGGCCGCAGGCAGGGCGAGGTCGTCGAGAAGAAGACGAGGGACTTCCAGTTCGACAAGCAGAAGTTCACCGCCTCCGAGGACGAGCCGGCGTACATCATCGAGTCGGAGAAGTCTGGGGCGAGGGCCGCGCACAAGGGATCCGCGCTGCGCAAGCTCTCGTAGGCTGGAGCGCATGGCAGATACCGTTCTCGAGACCGCCGACCGCCACTACGAGTCCTCGCTTGAGGGCAACGACGTGCGCCTCGTCGTCGCCGACATGGACGGCACGCTGCTGCTCGACGACCACACGGTTCCCGACGCGTTCTGGGCTCTCCTGCAGCGGATGCGCGAGGCTGGCGTCGAGTTCACCCCCGCGAGCGGCCGACAGTACGCGACCCTCGCGAAGCTCTTCGAACGCGACTCCGACGGCATGTCGTTCATCGCCGAGAACGGCACGTTCGTGGTCCGCGACGGCCAGGAGGTCAGCTCGCTCACACTCGACGAGTCGTTCATCCGGCAGGCGATCGCGCTCCTGCGCGGCCTCATCGAGCAGGGCCACGATCTCGGGGTCGTGCTGTGCGGCAAGAAGTCGGCGTACATCGAACGCGGCGACGACGCGTTCATCGCCGAGGCCCGCAACTACTACGAGGCGCTCACGGTCGTCGACGACATGCTCGGCACCGATGACGAGTACGTGAAGATCGCCGTCTACGACTTCGCCGAGGTCGAGACCGGGGCAGCCGCCGAAGTGGACGAGCTGCGCGAGTCCCACAGGGTCGTCGTGTCGGGCCACCACTGGATGGACATCATGCCGCCGGAGGCCAACAAGGGCCTCGCCGTGCGCCAGCTGCAGGAGCGCCTCGGCGTGACCTCGGAGCAGACGGCGGTCTTCGGCGACTTCTTCAACGACGTCGAGATGTTCGCGGAGGCCGAGCGCTCGTACGCGATGGCTGGCGCGCATCCCGAGGTCAAGGAGCTCGCGAAGTACCTCGCCCCCTCCAACCAGGATCAGGGCGTCGTCACCGTCGTGAGCGCGCTCCTCGACGCGCAGGCGTAGCGCTCCAAACCCGTTGCTCCCCGAGCCCCGGGGATGTGTCCGTGCTGGGTCCCGGCGACCGTGCGGGGTTTCCGTGACCGTGATGGGTTTTCGCTCGGGCTCGTGATGGGTTTCTGCGACTGGTGATGGGTTATTTCCCATCACGGTCACCGAAACCCATCACGGCACCGTTCGGGCTTCCGACTGAATGCCCACGGCTCGCGCCTGGGCCCCTCGCAGGCAAGGCCGGCACCGCAGCCGGCTGTGACCTGACGCTGTCGAGCACAGTTGTGGCCCGGTGCTATTCCCAGGACGGGGAATGACACCAGGCCACAACTTTCCCGCGTGGATGCTGCGGACCCTCCCGCGTGGATGCGCGCGACCGGCGGGCGAATCCACCGGCCAGGGAGCTCGCAACCTGCCTCGCCCCTCAGACCAGGAACAGGGCGTTGTCACCGTCGTGACCACGCTGCTCGGCGCGCAAGTAGAGGACTAGGAGCTTTCACGCACAGACGAGGCGCCCACGAGCAGGACTCCGTCGACTCTCGTTGGCACGGGCTCGCGGGGGTCCTCCCTCAGCTCGTCCGGCAGGAACCGATCAGGGGTGCTCTGCCAGGTGACAGGCCTCGTCCACCGGTCGATGGCGGAAGCACCCACTGAGGTGCTCGAGGGACTCGTCGAAGCGGGGTACGGTCCACCGTGCGTGGTGGACCAGGCCACCCGCACCCCCGTCGGCACGCCGTTCACCACGACCCGTCCACTCGTCGCCGCTGCGACGTCGACGAGCCCCTCGATCATCTCGAAGTCACCATCCACGGCGTGCACGGTTGTCGTCAGTTGCCCACCGAGCGACGAGAGCGCGCCAGCCAGGTCGTCGAATGCGGCGTAGGTGACCAGCACGGTTGCTGGACCGAACGTCTCCTCCGTCAGTGTGCCGTTCAGCTGCTCGATCGGAACTGCCACGAGCGTCGGTGCGACTCCGCTCGGGGAGACCGATCCCGGCGTGCGCTCCTCCGCCCCACCCGCTCGGAGCTCCGCGAGGCGATGCAGGTAGCGCTCGGTGATATTCGATGACAGCAGCCGCCGGGGCTCAGCCACGGCGAGGAGCTCGGAGATCGCCTCGATCAACGCCAACGCGTCGCGCGGCAGGAAGATGAGGCCCGGTTTCGTGCAGAGCTGACCGGCACTCGAGGTGACGGCAGAGACAAGTTGCTGTGCCAGCCCGGCGACGTCGGTCCTCGCCGCCTCGGGGGCGATGATCGTCGGGTTCGTGCTGCTCATCTCCGCGAAGACCGGAATCGGGACAGGTCGCGCTGCCGCGAAATCGAACAGTGCACGCCCACCCGCGGCGGACCCCGTGAACCCGACTGCGGCAACGCTCGGGGCCTCCACGAGCGCTCGGCCAGCATCCGCCTCGGTCACGATCTGCAGCGCATCCGGCGGGATGGCATGGCCAGCCAGGGCCTCGCGGACAAGCCCGAACGTCGCCATGCTCGTCATCGGCAGGTCTGGATGCGCCTTGACGATGACGGGGCAGCCCGCGGCCAGCGCAGACACCGTATCCCCGCCGAACACTCCGAACGCGAACGGGAAGTTGCCCGCCGCGAAGACGACAACTGGGCCGACCGGCACGCGAATTCGGCGCAGCTCCGGCCCATTCGCTGAAGCGTGGTCTACGGCGGCGTCGAGGTAGCTCCCCTCGACGATGACATCCGCGAACAGCTCGGCCTGTGACGCGGTCCGTTCGATCTCACCACGGAGGCGAACCTCGTCGAGGTGGGTCTCAGCTGACGCGATCGCGACCAGATCGTGGTCTCCTCGGAGCGCCGCAGCAACAGCGCGGAGCGCCCGAGCTCGTCCCCCTCGCCCCATGGCGCGAAGCTCCGAGGCCGCGTGCGAACTGGCCGCGGCCGCTGCGCGGATGGTCGGCTCAGCGGTAGCGACGCTCATCCCTTGACCGCGCCCGCGCTCAGCCCCTGGACGAGGTACTTCTGCACGTAGGCGAAGACCGCGACGACAGGAACCACCGCGACAACGCCACCCGCCGCGAGTGCCCCGAAGTCGGTGCCGAACTCGCCGAGCAGGTAGCTGAGGCCGACCGGGATCGTGAACTGATCCTGCGACGTGATGAACATGATCGCGAACAGGAAGTTGTTCCATGCGCTGATGAACGCGAACGATCCGACGGCGACGATGCCCGGCTTCAGGAGGGGCAGCACGACGGTGATGAAGGCCCGGAATCGGGAGCACCCATCCACCCACGCCTGCTCCTCCAGATCGATCGGCACGTTGCGTATGAAGCCCGCCATCAAGACCAGCGACAGCGGCAGTTGGAACACGGTGTCGGAGATGATGAGCGCCCAGAGCGAGTTCGTCAGCCCGAGCCCGTTGAACACCTGGAAGAGCGGGATCAGGAGCATGGCGCCCGGGATGAACTGCGTGCACAGCATGATCAGCACGAACGCAGACTTGCCGCGGAATGCGAAGCGGGCGAGCGCGTAGCCGCCGAGGAGCCCGATCACCGTCGAGATGATGAGACTGACGCCGGCGACATACAGGCTGTTGAGGAAGAAGACGCCGAAGCCGTTGCCGTTCCACACCTTGATGAAGTGGTCGAACGTGATCGGCCACGGGACGAGTGAGGTCGACCCGGCGGGCCGGAACGCGAAGAGCAGCATCCAGTAGAACGGGACGAGCGTGAAGATGAGCGCGATGGTCAGCGGCACGGCGAGCAGGAGCCGGTCGAGCAGCGGCTTCGGCCGCGGCTTGTTGAGCGGCGCCTGTGTCTTGCTCCGCGGCGCCTCGGGTTCGGTGGGCGCCGGGAGCCCCTGCGGTTGCGCGAGTGTGGTGAGGGACATGTCAGTTCTCCCGTCCGAAGCGGTTGGCTCGGAGATAGATCACGGTGAACACGATGAGGATGATGAAGGCGATGACGGTGAGCGCTGAGCCGTAGCCGAACTCACGGTCGAAGATGGCGGTCTGAGCGACATAGAGCGGGAGCGTCGTCGTCGAACCTGCGGGCCCACCGCCTGTCAGCGTGAAGAGGAGGTCGACGTTGTTGAACTCCCACACCGCCCTCAGCAGGGTCGCGATGACCACGGCCTGACGCACGTGGGGCCAGGTGATCGACACGAACTTGCGGATGCG
Organism: Pseudoclavibacter sp. VKM Ac-2867; assembly: GCF_015351275.1. NCBI lineage: Bacteria > Bacillati > Actinomycetota > Actinomycetes > Micrococcales > Microbacteriaceae > Pseudoclavibacter > Pseudoclavibacter sp. VKM Ac-2867. The sequence goes on along the minus strand of NZ_JADKSL010000007.1, from coordinate 4,922 downwards.
GCCCGCACCATCCATCTCGGCGGACTCGTAGAGGTCCTGCGGCACCGACTGCAGGTCCGCGAGGATGAGGATCGCGAAGAACGGGGCGCCCTTCCAGAGCTCCGCGAGCACTGCGGCCCAGAATGCGGTTCCCTCGCCGGACAGCAGCGAGGTTCCGTACTGCACGAGGCCCATGTCGGCGAGGTACCGGCCGAGGCCCGTGGTCGGGTTGTAGATGAGCAGCCAGATCGTGGTCGTCAGGATCCCGGCAACAGCCCACGGCGTGAAGACCAGTGAGCGGACGATGCCGCGGCCCTTGAACGCCTGGTTGATGAGGAGCGCCAAGATCATGCCGAACACGAACTGGAGCCCGACCTCGACAACCACCCATTGGAAGGTGAACCCGAGGCTGCGCCAGAACTTCTCGTCTGCGGCGATGTCAGCGAAGTTGCCCAGGCCGACGAAGCCGTTGTAGATGGGGAACGTCGGGTTGTACTGCTGCAGGCTGTAGTAGAAGACGCTGCCGACCGGGTAGACCAGGAAGATCAGCACCAACGCAGCGGCGGGCGCGATCAGCGCGTACGGATACCACTTGGTGCGGTTCATACGCCGGCGGGGAGGCTTCTGAAGGGGGACCGTTTTCGTCATCATTTCCTTTCCACCGTGGCGGGAGAGAGAGCTCCCGCCACGGTGAAGCTCGGTCGCAGGATCACGAGGTGAGTTCCAGGAACCGTTCGTTGGCCTCCGTGAGCGAATCGGCCCACTTGGAGCAGAACTCGGAGGCGGTCATCTGCCCCTGCAGGACCCGCTGCCAGTCCGGGAGCATGTCGGTGCCCGTGATGGAGGTCCACTCGGGCAGGTAGTAGGGGACGTTCATGGAGACGGCGTTCGGGCTCTGACTCGCTGCGATCGCGGTCGAGATGGCCGGGTTGTCCTGCACCCACTGGTCTTCGAAGACCGCGGTGTTGCCCGGGATGTATCCGGAGGCCTCGGCCCAGAAGCTGTTGCCCTCCTGGCTCATGGTGAACTCGAGGAACTTCGCCGCAGCTTCCTTCTTCTCACTCTGCTCGAACATGGCGAATCCGGCGGTGACACGGCCGATGACCTCGACCCCGTTCGAGGCTGGGAACGGTGCATGCACGGCGATCTGCTCGGGCTCGAGCGTTTGGAGCATGGTCGGGTATGAGCCGATGGAGTGGCTCAGCATCCCCGCTCCCCCGCCCGTGAACTGGGCGATCATCACCTTGAAGTCGGCCGTCAGGTCGCTTTCGGCCGTCGTGGCCTTGTAGAGCTCTGCGTACTTCTCAGTAGCCTCGACGATGGCGGGGTCGTCGAGCGTGGCCTTTCCGCTCTCGTCGAAGATCTCCGAGATGCCTGCGCGGGTGTAGACCATCTCCATGAACTGCGGGAAGAAGCCGTTGCCTCCGCGGATCGTGTACCCGAACTGCCCTGTCGACTGATCAGTGAGGGCGACGGCGGCCGCGTCGAACTCCTCCCAGGTCGTGGGGGCCTCGAGACCCGCATCGGCGAGCCAGTCGGCCCGGGAGTACAGGGTGTCGGCGATGGCGGTCGCCGGGGTCATGTAGAGGGCACCGTCCGGCACTGCCTTTCGGGTGCTGTCGACGAGGCCGGGATCAAGCTGGTCTTCCCAGTTGCCGTCCGCGATGAGGTCGTCGATCGGGGCCAGCGCACCCTGCGCGACAAGCGCGGACAGGTCCGAGGCCTTCGGGGTGACGAGGTCCGGCGTCGAGTTCGTGGCGATCGCGGTGCCGATCTTCTGCATGTAGGAGTCGGTCGGCAGCCCGAGGTACTCGACTTTGATGTCCGGGTTCTCGGCCTCGAACATCGAGATCAGCTCCTGCAGGCTCTCGGTGCGCTCAGGACGCGTGTCCGTATCCCAGAGCTGGAGCGTGACGACACCGTCTTCGCTGGCGTCACCTCCGCCGGCGCACGCCGTGAGTGCGAGGGTCGTTGTGAGTGCACCTGCGAGCGCGATGGTCGTGAGCTTCCGTCTCCGGGGGTGAGAACGCGTCATTGCGATTCCTTTCGTGGCGTCGTTGCCTCAACAGCGCCAATCGGCGATGCGGTCGATCATATACTAGACACCATACATGCTCGATTAGATCGTGCTAGTGTCCATCTCGAAGGAGGGCCACATGAGCTTTGAACCATTGGCCCCGATGGCGACGCCGTTGTCGCGTACGGGGCATGTTGTTGAATCACTGAGGAAGTCGATCCTCTCCGGAGCACTTCGAGCTGGGCAGCCCCTGGTCGAATCAGAGCTCGCAGCGAGCTTCGGAGTATCCAAGACCCCCGTGCGAGAAGCGCTGAAGACGTTGGCAGGCCTCGGCCTGGTCTCGATGATGGAGTACCGCGGAGCCGTCGTGAGGTCTGTCGATTTCGAGATGGCACGTTCCGTCTTCGAGGTTCGCTGCCTCCTCGAACCCGAGGCTGTGAGGCTCGCCGTGACGAACGGCATCGACCTCTCGGCGGCACGGCTCGCGCTTCAGCGCTCGGAGGCGGCGGTCGACAGCGCCGAGCGAAGCATCGCCAATCGCGACTTCCACCGCCTCACCTACGCGAGCTGCGGCAACCCGCTTCTGCTGTCGATGCTCGACGACCTCCGCGACCAGACCGCCCTCATCAGCGTGACCGCCTGGCGAAACGGCATCACCTGGGTCCATGAGGCTCACGAGCACGTGGCGATCCTCGAAGCCGCCGAGCGAGGAGACGCAGTCGAAGCCAAGCATCTCGTCGACCTCCACATCCGACGCTTCACGGAACACGCCCTCTCCCTCCTGGAGGAACACGATGCATGAGAACGCTGCCCGCCTTGCTGACGTCGTCGCCATCCCCGTGACGCCCTTCACCGACGGCGCTGTCGACTTCGACGACCTCCGCCTCGTCCTCGACCGGATGCTCGACGCAGGCGTGCGAGTCCTGACGCCCAACGGCAACACCGGCGAGTTCTACGCCCTTCGCCCCGACGAGCGACTGCAGGTACTGCAGGCCGTTGCCGCGCACGCCGCCGGACGCGCACTGATCGTCGCCGGAGTCGGCTTCGACACCGAGACGGCCATCGCCGACGGTCTCGCAGCCGCCACCGCTGGCGCCGAGATGGTGATGATCCACCAGCCGGTGCATCCCTATGTCTCCCGTGCAGGATGGATCGACTACCACGCGACGATCGCGGATGCGCTCCCCGAGCTGGGCGTCGTGCTCTACATCCGCAACCCCTGGGTGACCGGCGACATGATCGCCCAGCTCTCAGCGCGCTGCCCGAATGTGGTCGGAGTGAAGTACGCGGTCGCCGACCCCGTCATGTTCGCGCGAGTGAAAAGCGCGGCTCCGCACCTCGTCTGGATCGCTGGGCTCGCCGAACCGTACGCCCTCTCGTACTTCGCGCACGGTGCGACCGGTTTCACCTCGGGTCTCGTCTGCGTCAACCCGCGACTCTCCCTCGACCTTCTCCGCACGCTGCAGGCGGGCGATCTCAGCGCAGCGCGACGCCTCACGGAGTCGATCAGCGAGTTCGAGGAGCTCAGAGCACTCGACTCGAACGCCAACAACGTCAGCGTCATCAAGGAGGCACTCTTCCAGCTCGGGATCGGCTCGAAGGCCGTGCGTCCGCCCAGCCATGAGGTCGACGAGGCGACCTCGGCGCGGGTGTCGAGGATCCTCGCCGAATGGTCGGTCGAGCACGAGCTGCAGCCGAGCGTCGACCTCGCGGCGAACGCGTGAAGATCGTCGGCCTCGAGGCGTTCCTCGCGCGCGTCGGCGACCGCCCGCGCGTGCTCGTTCGCCTCGATACCGATGAGGGTGTGTCCGGCTGGGGAGAGGCCTACAACCACGGGCCGGATGGGGCGCTCTTCCCGATCTTCCAGTACCTGCTCGAGCAGATCGAGAACGAGGATCCGACTCGAGTCGAGCACGTCACGCAGAAGATGCTGCGTCTGGCGCGCTTCCCACCGGGCGCGCTTGGCCTGGCGGCCATCGCCGCGATCGACCACGCCCTCTGGGACATCGCCGCCCGCTCGCTCGGGGTGCCTGTGTACCGCATCCTCGGCGGTCGCGTGCGCGACCGGGTCAGCGTCTACTGCGGCCTCTACGCTGCCCCGGACCCAGAAGATGTTCGAGACCGCACAGCAGAGCTCAACGAGCGCTACGGGTTCACATCCTTCAAGCTGAGCCCGTGGCGTTCTGACATCCACGAGCGCAGATGGGGCCTCGTCGTGAACGAGGTGGCCTCGTACTTCGGCGACATCCGAGAGCACGCGGACCCACGTTGGGACTTCAGCTTCGATGCCCACGCCCAGATCTTCGAACCGTACAAGGCGATCGAGCTGGGCAACGCGCTCGCGCCCTACCAGCCGATGTTCCTCGAGGAGCCGCTCAGACCTGAGCACTTCGCGTCCTGGGGACACCTGCGGAGTCAGCTCAGGGTTCCGCTTGCGACCGGCGAGAGCCTCTACTCGGCCCATGAGTTCCTCTCGCTCTTCAACGCCGGCGGAGTGGACATCGCACAGCCCGACATCGCGGTGGTCGGTGGGCTGTCGCAGATGCGCCGTATCGCGACCGTCGCCGAACTGCACAACATCATGCTCGCCCCGCACAACCCCATGGGGCCACTGGCAACCGCGCACAATGTGCACTTCGCGGCCGCTTGCAGCAACTTCCTGACGCTCGAGTACAAGTTCGACGACACCACCTGGTGCCCGGATCCCTACGTTCCGTGTGATGGCTACCTGGACCTGCGCGACGATCGGCCAGGCTGGGGCATCACGATCGATGAGGAGGCCCTGCGAGCGTCGGATACCACCGTCTGGCACCGCGCGCTGAACGTCCGGCCGGATGGCGCCTGGGGCTGGGCCTAGCTGCCGCCCCTCACGCCGAGCAGACAGTTGTGGCCTGGTGCTGTTCCCCGGAGGGGGAGCAGCACCAGG